>NZ_JABUZF010000096.1:34879-54904 GCF_014897885.1 Halomonas sp. 3D7M
GGCGGGGAGATTTTTTTCCTGCCACTGGAAGCTGTCACGTAATGTGCTCCAGGCATCCTGGGGTTGTAGCTCAAGCGCTTCCCAGAAGTGATGCTGAAAGGCATTGGGGCGGAAATCGGGTGAAGCGGGCGCGTCATTGAGGGCGCTGTTAGGTTGGTATGCATCGGTAGTAGAGGCTTGAGAGCTGGCCGCAGCGGCTAAAAATAGGCTCACAATAACAGTGCTTCCAGCGCTTAGTAATAAGCGCTGGCGAATCGTTCGATAAGTCATAGTCGGTTCGTTTTTACTCGATAGCGTTCTTAAAAACGGTTCTTCCACTCGCGTAAAGTGGTGAACGTGGCGAGATCATCATCATTGACCCCATGTGTACCTACTGCTTGACGCACACTGTCGGTGCTCACGCGCAAATAGGGGTTGATCTTCAGCTCGCGTCCTATCGTGCTGGGTAAGGTAGGTCGGTCTAATGCCCGAGCCTTCTCACACTCCTGCAGTGCATATTTAACGTCTTCGTTATCAGGATCTGCAGCACGAGCAAATGTTAGATTCGCTTGCGTATATTCATGCGCTGCAAAGACCAGCGTATCCTCTGGGAGTTCCGCTAAGATTTGAAGAGATGCAAACATTTGCTCTGGCGACCCTTCAAATAAGCGGCCGCACCCACCACAAAACAGGGTGTCGCCGCAGAAAAGTAGCGCAGGAATTCCTGGAGTGAAGTAACTCACGTGATCTAACGTATGCCCTGGCGTGGCCATGACTGCAAAAAGACGCCCCATAATACGTACTTCATCGCCATGCCCTACCTGTTCATCAATACCTTCAATAGTAGGATTGGAGGGGCCAATAACCCGAGGCGAGAAGCGTTTAATCAACTCTGTAAGGCCACCCGTATGATCATGGTGGTGATGAGTGATCAAAATCGTATCAAGCGTTAAGGATTCACGCTCAAGAAACTCGATGACAGGTGCTGCTTCACCGGGATCCACCACGCAAACGCTTTGACTGGTATCCTGTCTTAATAGCCAAATGTAGTTATCGCTAAGTGCGGGAATCGGTGTCACGCTCATCATGGGCGAGATCCTTTAGTTCAAAAAAATAGACGCTCAATTAGACGCTTTCGAATGCGTTAACGCTGGCGTTCAAAACGTTAAAAAGCATTTACTGTGGAGGGAAGCGCTGTTCATGTCAACTTCGTCAACGGCAACTCGGCTCGCCCAGCAGATGGCGGAAAGCCAAGCGTACTGGCAAACAGAGGCTGGCCGTTCGCTATGGGAAACGCAGCGAGCGTGTTTGGGGCCGCTGGTTGAAGGGCGCAAAGGTGGCCACAGTTTAGAGATGAGTATGGGGCCGACGTTGATGACGATGTCGGCCATTCCTCATATCATTCGCTGGTCACCGACGAGAGCAATGGCGGAGGCTTCGTCCACGTTAGTCTGTCCACCAGATCACCTTGCCTTACCAGACCGCAGTTTAGAGGTGGTGGTTATTCATCACTGGCTAGAGCATTTGCCAGATGCCCACCACACGTTACAAGAGGCTGCCCGGGTAACTTCCGATAGCGGAGTGTTAGTTCTGTTTGGTTTCAATCCGCTAGGATTGAACGGGTTAACCCAGCGTTGGCGTAAGCAGCAAGGGAATTTTCCTTGGAGCGGGCAGTGGCGTACGGCTAGCCGTTTGCGCGATTGGCTGGCGTTTGTCGATTTTGACGTAGAACGCGTAGACTACTGCTGTTTTCGGGGGCCGATGAGCACCACCTGTGGAGAGCGCTGGGAAGCGTTGGGACGCAGGCATAATTTACCGTTGGGTGAAAGTTACATGATTCAAGCGCAGCGGCGACAACGCCATGCGCCGGTAGAACGTCTTAAATTTGGGTTGCGTGCACCAATCACTCCCACTTCTCTGGGAGCTACACGAACCGGTGTTTCTGCGCGATACCACTCAGGTCAACGTCGTCTAGAAAAGGATAGTGAAAGTGAGTAAGCAAGCAACCGATGGGTTGCCTCGCGTTACGGTGTATACCGATGGGGCCTGTCGAGGAAATCCGGGCCCAGGTGGCTGGGGGGTAGTGCTGTCAAGCGGGCAGCATGAGAAGACGTTAAAAGGCTTCGAAGCAGATACCACTAACAATCGTATGGAATTAATGGCGGCCATTATGGCGTTGCGAACGCTAAATAAGCCGTGTGAAGTGGCCCTCTGGACCGATTCCCAGTATGTGCGCCAAGGAATTACTCAATGGATTCACAATTGGATTAAGCGAGGCTGGAAGACAGCGGCCAAGCAACCGGTTAAAAACGCTGAGCTTTGGAAGACCCTTCACGAGGAAACACAGCGGCATCGTGTCGAGTGGCACTGGGTAAAAGGGCATAGCGGGCACCCCGGTAATGAGCGCGCCGATGCGTTGGCTAACGAAGCCATTGATGAGCATAACAGGAGAGCAGCATGCGCCAAGTGATCTTGGATACGGAAACAACCGGCATCGACCCAAAAGATGGTCACCGATTAGTTGAAATTGGTGCCGTTGAAATGATTAACCGGCGGTTTACAGGGCGCTCCTATCATCAATATATCAATCCTGAACGGCATATTGATGCTGAGGTTGTGGCGGTTCACGGTATTGATGACGCCAAGGTGGCGAATGAACCGGTGTTTGCCGACATAGCCGATGACTTCTGGGCATTTATAGCAGGAGCCGAGCTGGTGATTCATAACGCCCCCTTCGATGTGGGGTTTATCGATCACGAGCTGACCATGTTAAACCAGCGGCGACGGTCCCCCGCGTTAGGCCCTGTTAGTGAACATTGCCGCATTCTTGATACGTTGGTGATGGCTCGTCAGATGCACCCAGGCCAGCGTAATAGTCTCGATGCGTTATGCAAGCGGTACGATATTGATAACGGTCATCGTGTGTTGCACGGCGCATTGCTTGATGCCGAGATCCTAGCCGACGTTTATTTGGCGATGACCGGCGGGCAAACGGCGCTGACGCTTGATTCAGAAGCATCGTCAGGTGAGCAGCAAAACAATCAAGCCAATGAAGGGCTGTCGGTACAGCGTTTAGCGTTGACGCCAGGGCAGTTGAGGGTCGTCCGGCCTAGTGAGGAAGAGCGCGCCGCTCACCAAGCTAAATGTCAGGCGCATCAATTACGTTGGTTTGATGGTGGTTGGTCTGAAGGTAATAATGCCGATGCTTAGACGAGAAATTCCCCATTATGCGCGAGAAGGTCGTGTTATCCGCGTGTCCCGAAGTCATCTAGCGCCAGCACCGTTGGTTGAAGGCGGTGAGTTGACGCCGTTACAGCCGACTCAACCGTGGGACGAGCGGATGCAGCCGCTGTGCTATTGGCACGATGAGCCGGTGGCGCTGTTAGTGGAAAGTAAGCCGGGTGAGGACTGGATAGATGGACGGCAGTGGCTAGGGGAGTTGACTGCCTCCTGGTTCAGCCTACTATCGACGGCGCTTCAGGTCGGTGCTTGGTTAGAGAACCATCGTTTTTGTGGGCGTTGCGGTGAGAAGGCAACCAAGTTGGAAGCTGAGTTTGCGATGCACTGTCATGCCTGTGGGCATCGTAACTATCCGCGCATTTCACCCTGCATTATCACGCTAGTCACCAGTGGGGAGGCGATGCTGTTAGCACGAAGCCCAAGATTCCCGCCCGGACGTTACTCAACACTTGCGGGCTTCATTGAGCCTGGAGAGTCTGCTGAAGAAGCGGTACATCGTGAGATATACGAAGAGGTAGGCGTACATGTAGAAAACCTTCGTTATCACCAAAGCCAAGCGTGGCCATTTCCGCATTCACTAATGTTTGGTTTTTTTGCAGAAGCGACGACGCGACGCATTCATATCGATGGTGTGGAGATTAGTGATGCCGCTTGGTTTTCGCCAAGGCAGTTACCTTCATTGCCACCACCGTACTCAATTTCACGTGAACTTATCGAAGCGCATCTCGCCCGCTGGCGTTGAATGCTCGCGGGCGAGAACGGGCATTATTTACTGGGAAACAGGCTGGTCAGCTTAGTGGCCAGCATGACATTGCCGGTAGCTTTCAGCTTACCCGTCATAAAAGCCGTCATGCCGTTGATATCACCGCTCATGATGCCTTTAAGCGTATCTGAGCTCATGCTTAGGCTTACAGAAGGATCGTCGTGTTCGCCTTCGTGTGCGTCCAGAGTTCCATCTTGGATCACCATGTAATGGCTGCCTGCGTCAGAGAAATGAAATTGAAATACCTCATCCATTCCTTTGGCAGCTTCTGGATTAAAGCGCGACTGAAGTTTATCTAACGTGTTCGATGACATTATACATTCCCAAAAAATTATTTGGTCGTTAACCAAGCAGGTGTAAGGCGTTAGGTGAGTTAGTTTCTCACGACGCTATTAACGAGGTTATTTTAAACAAGTGTTTTAATCAAGCTAGATTGTCGAGTAGGAGAGAAGGTATGAGTGACTGGATGGTAGAGATGGGCACGTTTTTGATTCAAGCCACCTTGTTGATGGCGATGGTGGGCATCGTGCTGGCGTTAGTGTTGCGTAATAAGGAGAGTGGGGATAATAGCCTTAAGCTAAGCGTAGAGTCTCTCAACGACCAGCGGCGCTCTCGTGGCCGCAGGCTGCGCGTTGCCACGACAGAACAGGGTGCAAGGAAAAAACTGGTAAAAGTGTTTCGCCAAGAAGAGAAAGCAAAGCACAAGGCCGCCAAGCAAGGCAAAGGAGAGGCTCAGAGCGCTCAGAAGGTATGGGTGTTGGACTTTCATGGTGATCTCAAGGCTTCGCAAACTGAGCAGTTTGCTCAGGAAGTTTCGGCGATTATTGATGTTGCCGCAGCCGAGGATGAAGTTGTCGTGCGGTTAGAGTCGGCGGGCGGGCTCGTGCATGCCTATGGCTTAGCGGCAGCGCAACTTGATCGCCTTCAAGCGGCAGGTTTAACCACAACGGTATGTATCGACAAAGTAGCCGCCAGCGGCGGCTATATGATGGCGTGTACAGCTAACCATATTAAAGCTGCGCCGTTTGCGGTGATTGGCTCTATTGGCGTTGTGGCTCAGGTGCCTAATATTCATCGCTTGCTAAAGCGCAATGATATTGATGTCGAACTGCTGACGGCGGGCAAATACAAACGAACCTTGACCGTGCTAGGGGAAAATACCGAAGAGGGTCGTGAAAAATTTATTGATGATTTAGAAAATACCCATCGGTTGTTTAAAGAGTATGTCTCTCAGCATCGTCCTGACATGGACATTGATGCACTAGCGACGGGTGAAATTTGGTACGGCAGTGAAGCGTTAGAACAGAAACTGACCGACAGCATTGGTACCAGTGAGGCGTATTTGGTAGAGCGCATGGCGCAGGCTCAGGTGTACAGCGTGAAGCTTGAACCGCCGAAAACCCTCAGCCGTAAGGTAGGCTTGGCTATGTCGGCGGGCGTCGAGCAAGCCATTGTTAAAGGGCTTGGTTTAATCGATGCGGCTGGTTGGCAGCGTCGATAGTCGATAGCTACTGTTAATAGCTGCTTGGCAGTTAGGCGGCGTAGTGGTGCGCCAGGGTGTCAATGATTGCCTTGGCGCTTTCACTACTTAATGAGTAGTAAATGGTTTGCGATTCGCGGCGAGTGTCGACCAGCTGATCGCGGCGCAAAATTGCCAAGTGTTGGCTTAACGCTGACTGACTTAGCTCCAGTTGCTGATTGATTTGAGTGACTGAGAGCTCTTTTTCTGCCAGAAGACAGAGTATTTGGAGGCGTTTTTCGTTTGCCAATGCTTTAAGTAGATTAGTGCCCGCCTCTATGGCGTGGCAATCATGTTCCAGTAAACGGGCAGCGGCGCTAGTAGAAGCAGACATGAGGATCTCCTTGCCTACACGGTTGTGACAGCGTTGTTATAGGTTATTTAGGCATCGTCGCGTCGCGAGGATCAGTTGTTGAATGATCAGTAATTTAGCGGTATTTGTCCAAACGCTGGTTTAACGATCTATCAATGGTAGTGGTGTGGTGTTTTGTCGACAATGATGCTGGGTGTATAGCGCTTTAGTCGCGATTTATCCCATAGTATGAGGGTGTAGCGGCTGCTTACTTTATAAAGTGTCAACAATTGGTAACTTTCAATAACACAATAAAGTCAGGTCCCACCATGAGCCTCTATCAGCAAACGTATCAGCACTCAGTTGAACATCCCGAAACATTCTGGGCTGAGCAGGCCAAGCGGCTACCTTGGTTCAAATTTCCTTCCACAATTCTTAGCTATGACGATCAGCAACATGCCCGTTGGTTTGACGATGGCGAGCTGAATATTTGCTACGCGGCGATCGATTACCACGTCGAGCAAGGCAGGGGCGACCAGCCCGCTATCCTATGGGATTCTCCCGTTACCCAGTCAAAGCAAACCATTACCTATCAAGCGTTGCGTGATCGTGTTGCGCAGTTTGCCGGAGGGCTTGCGCGTCTTGGTGTGACAAAGGGGGATCGAGTGGTTATTTACATGCCGATGGTGCCTGAGGCGCTCATCGCAATGTATGCCTGTGCCCGATTAGGGGCGGTTCACTCGGTTGTGTTTGGAGGTTTCGCACCCCATGAACTGGCGGTGCGCATTGAAGATGCTGAGCCAAAAGTAGTGATTGCTGCTTCCTGTGGCATTGAAGTTGATAAAGTACTTCCTTACAAACCTATTGTTGATCAAGCCATTTCACTCAGCAGTTTTAAACCGGATGCCTGCGTCGTTTTTCAACGTGAAGCCCATCGTGCGGAACTCCATCAAGGCGACCATGATTGGCAAGCACTGGTAGCGGATGCGCCGTTTGCTGATTGTGTTCCCGTAAAAGCGACCGACCCACTCTATATCCTGTATACCTCTGGCACGACAGGTAAGCCCAAGGGGGTTATGCGAGACACAGGCGGATACGCGGTAGCGTTAGCCTATTCGATGGAAGCAATTTATGCCCTGAATCCTGGCGATGTGATGTTTACGGCGTCGGATGTAGGGTGGGTAGTAGGACACTCTTATATTGTGTATGCGCCACTGCTAAGAGGCTGCACCACAATCGTGTATGAGGGGAAACCCGTTAAAACACCTGATGCAGGCGGCTTTTGGCGGTTGATTGACGAGTACAAGGTTAAAAGCTTTTTCACTGCACCGACTGCCTTCCGGGCAATCAAAAAAGAAGACCCTGATGCCAAGCTGCTAGCTAATTACGATATCAGCAGTCTTGAACACTTATATGTAGCCGGTGAGCGCTTAGACCCACCGACGTTTCATTGGCTTGATGACCTGCTGGATGTACCGGTAATCGATCATTGGTGGCAAACTGAAACCGGCTGGCCTATTGCAGCAAACTTGCCTGGCATTGAGTCTGCGCCCACCAAAGCAGGTTCGGCAACTTTTCCGGTGCCTGGTTTTAACGTGCAAATTTTGGATCGTGACGGTGAGCAAACAGAGCCAATGCAGCAGGGCAGCGTGGTTATTAAGCAACCGCTTCCACCTGGTTGCCTTTCCGGTATCTGGCGTGATCCCCAACGTTTTCATAGTGCCTACATGGCAGCCTACCCAGGCTATTACCTGACTGGCGATGGTGGCTACTTCGATGAAGAGGGATACTTGTTCATCATGGGTAGAACCGATGATGTGATCAACGTTGCCGGGCATCGTCTTTCTACCGGTGAAATGGAAGAAATCGTCGGTGCGCACCCTGCGGTGGCTGAGTGTGCCGTGATTGGTATTCACGACGAGCTAAAAGGCCAACTACCCATCGGACTGGTGATCACTAAAGATGGTTTCGATGGCGATGAAGCAACGCTTGAAGCAGAGCTGATCAGTCGAGTACGCGAGCACATTGGGCCGATTGCTTGCTTTAAGCAGGTGTTGGTCGTCAATCGATTGCCTAAAACCCGCTCGGGTAAAATTTTGCGCAAGTTACTGCGTAATATTGCCGACGGTAAGTCGTTCGGCATTCCCTCAACCATTGATGATCCGACTAGCTTAGAAGATGTGCATGCGGCGATGCGCGAGCGTTCTGTCGGCGCGTCGGATCAAGCTAAGTCGCTAGACGTTTAGGCTCAAACATTGCTAATAGCGTGATGAATAGAGTCGCCCCGGCAGGTGGGCGACTTTAATTACCTAACGGAAGGCGTATAATGCGCGCCCCAGTGGCGTTAACCGCGCTTAAATGAGGGTTCCCTAACCCCTCGGACTTGCAAAAAAAGGCCAACCTGCATGTTTGCATTAACCGACACCCAGCACCGCCGTTGCCTTCTGGTAATGGTCGCGTTTCATATTGGTATCATTGCCGCCAGTAACTACTTGGTTCAATTGCCATTTACCCTGTTTGGTTTCCATACCACCTGGGGCGCATTCAGTTTCCCCTTTATCTTTCTTGCAACGGACTTAACGGTTCGTTTGTTCGGGAAAGGACCGGCTCGCTCAATTATACTGCGCGTCATGTTTCCGGCGTTGGTGATTTCCTACGTTGTTTCGGTAATTTTTCCACGGGGAAGCTTTGTCGGTATCGAAGCCTTGGGAGAATGGAATCTATTTGTTGCCCGTATCGCGTTGGCTAGTTTCCTTGCTTACGTGCTAGGCCAGTTACTCGATGTTCAAGTGTTTGATCGTCTTCGTCAGTGGGCGTGGTGGGTAGCTCCCGTTTGCTCTACCGTATTGGGTAATCTAGCGGATACCTTTGCTTTTTTTGCGACCGCATTTTATAACAGCCCAGACCCTTTTATGGCCGAACATTGGGTAGAAATAGCCGTGGTCGACTACGCCATTAAGCTAGGCATTAGTCTATTATTCTTCCTGCCTTTATATGGTCTGTTGTTAGCGTGGCTAACGCGTCGGCTAGTCGTGTGGACAGGGCAAACTGACGCATCACCCCGTACCGCATAACGGCTAGGCTTAACGACCAAGCATAAATCCAAGCGTAACGACTGAGGAGCCCGCATGTCTGATGATGCCCGTGTTGATCTTTATGTGATCGATTTGCCCGACGAATCAGGTAGCGATGATCAACTACCTCTTGTGGTGATCCACGGTTTGTTGGGTAGCGCCGATAACTGGCGTTCGCATTTAAAGGTTTGGCAGCGCAGTAGGCGGGTCATTGCTGTGGATCTTCGCAACCACGGTCGTTCACCTCATGCAGAAGGTATGAGCTATACCGCGATGAGCCAAGACGTGTTGGCGGCGCTCGATAAGCTTGGGATCGAACGCGCGCATGTATTGGGTCACTCAATGGGCGGTAAGGTGGCTATGACGCTGGCGCGTATGAGCCCTGAACGCTGCGCGTCACTGATGGTAGCGGATATCGCTCCGGTGGCTTATCAGCACGGTCACGACGATGTGTTTGCTGCACTCGAACGAGTAAAAGCGGGTAAACCCACTAACCGCCGTGAAGCCGACGCCTTATTGGCCGAGCATGTTGACTCCCGTCCAACTCGGTTGTTTCTTGCCACCAATTTAGTGCGCAATGAGCAGGGTGAGATGGAGGTGCGCGTTGGGTTGGATGAAATTCAACGTGGTTATGAAGCGATTATCGGCAAACCTGATGGTGACCGCGCTTTCGAAGGGCCGACACTGGTGCTTAAAGGTGCTGATTCGCACTACGTCGCAGATGACATGCTACCAGCGCTGCGCGAAGTACTGCCACGCGCAAGAGTAGTAACACTTAAAAACGCCGGGCATTGGCTTCACGCCGATCAGCCAGAAGCATTCCAGCAAGCCGTTGATGCATTTATGGCCGCCCACGCGTAGCCTGAAGGCAACGCTAAGTAACGGAGAGCTAGAGCGGCAACACCGTCAGGTTGTGCCGCTCTGGTTCGCGTAAAAAGCGGTTTAGGATGCGATAGGTATCCACATCAAATTTGGCAGCGACTCCCTTTAGCCCCAAGGCACGCTGTTTGGTCGTGGCACTGCCTAAATAGCACCAGTGATCGACCACATGATGGTTAGTTGGGCCATTTTTACGGCTTTTCTCGCGAATAATGATTCGCCCCGGCCAAGGCCATGTTTTTACTTGAAAAGATGCTAGTGCTTCTTGAGCGCGCTGTGTGTGGTTTTCAAGTGGCTCCTGTCCACAGCAGGCGCCTCGACACTTGCCTAACTGATTAGCAAAACACCGTCCTGTTCCCTTATCTATTCCGAGCACTTGCGGGCAAAGCGGATGTGTTTCGGCAATATTGCGCAGCGCATCTTTAGCTTCTTTGGCACTGCGAAACAGCCCAAAGAGCTTTCCCGGCTGAGGCTGGCTGATGGCTCTGCCGCTGACCAGCGTTGGGCAAGGTTGATCGGTTGGCCAATATCACGTTTTTAAATGCCCCTGACGGCGTAACTGTCGGTTCATAATCGGCATCAGCTCTTTGACCAGTTGAGCCTCTCTCAGCTGGGCGCTTAAATCGCCAGCGGTTTCTTGCCACTCAACGTGCTGTATTTGCTGGGTAAGGCGCATCTCTTTGTCGTCCTGGTGGTCGCGCTGGAAATGGCCAAGCACGCGGCTGCGTAAATTAATGCTTTTGCCAACGTACAAGGGAAGGCGGTTGTGACCATAAAACAAATAAACCCCTGGTGAAGCAGGAAGCCCGGTTAGTTGCTCACTGGGTAAATGTGCGGGCAGGCTTCGGTGGCGCTGCTCATCGGCAAGAGCGGCTTGCCAGCTGGCAGCGTCATACTGTTGTTGCCAGGTTTCCCACAGCTGCCAAAGCGCAGTGGCATCATCCTCGGCCCGATGCTGGCGGGCTTGCTGAATGTTGAAATGCGCTAATAAGGCGTGGAGATTGTGCTTAGGCAGTTCAGGCATTAAACGACGGGAAATGCGCAGTGTGCAGCGGAGTAGCGGCTGATAGGTAATATCGGCACGCTTGAACTCGTTGCGCAGAAAGCTGGCATCAAAGCGTGCATTGTGGGCTGCAAGGCAGTCTTCACCGAGCCATTCTCGCAAGGTGTGCGCAATGGTCTTAAAAGAGGGCGCATCAATCAGCATATCATCATAAATGCCGGTGAGCTGGCTGATGTGAGAAGGCACGCTGGTGCCAGGATTAATCAGGCTGACCCAGCGATCCGTTATGTGATCATTGACTACCTTTAAGGCAGCAATTTCAGTAATGCGGTCACGCGTCGCACGGGTGCCCGTCGTCTCAACATCAATAAATATCAGTGGAGGGTTACTCATGGCGCTTGCGTTATTACTACCTTATTTCAGCGTACATCAGTCAACGTATGAGGGTTGACGGCTAGTCGGGCAACCGGCAAAGCTGTTTCGATAATACCTGCTTGCTCAAGATAGTGTTCGAATGATGCATAGCGTCGGGCATCAAGAGCTGCCGGGCTAATGGCAATGCGGCGTAATAAGTCGTCCCAGGCGGCTTCGTTAATCGCATTATCCAGTGCAGGGTAGCTGCCAATCAGCAACGACCATGCTGCATCAGGGTTTTCAATAATCCAATTACTCGCCTCTTCCAAGGCCACAAGAACACGTGACCAAGTAGCTGCTTGTTTTGTGACTGTGTCGCTGTGTGCCAACAGTATCAAACCATCATGACGCGGCACGTCAACGTCGTTGTAACGCACGGTGTGGGTGACAATGCCATCTGACGCCAGTTGTTGTGGCAGCGTGTGATAAAAGCCATCGGCGATGGCATCAACACGGCCTTCTCGTAGGGCGCTGGCAGCATCAAAGTGGACGCTTTCCGGCGGGGTGAAATCGTCGATTTGGCGAAATGAGGTAGGCACCAGTTGAACTGCCAGCACATCACGCCCTTCGCGGGTGGAAAAGCCATAGTGCAAGCCTGCAAGTTGATCGGTAGTTTCGCCTGTTGGGGCGCCTCCCGCCACGATGACAGCATTTAGTGGTGTCTCAATCAGCGTGCCAATACGGGTAATGGCGGCACCATCGTGAACGTGTAAATGCAACAACGGCTGACGCGTTAACGCCAGATCAACTTCTCCCGCCGTCAACAGTTTGATCGCGATGGATGGGTCTGCGGGGGTTAATAATTCAAGTTCAAGTCCTTGGGCAGCAAACAGGCCACGCTGCTTCGCCACAATTAAGGCTGCGTGCTGAGGGCTGACATACCAATCTAGCATTAGACGAAGCTGCTTTAAGGGGGGCGGCTCTAATGGCGGTGGTGGTGTAAGCGCCATGCTGGGCGCTTCTTCCGGCTCATCTTCTGCTGCGTCATTGCCTATAGGTGGCCATAGCCCAATGGGCAATGATACCTCGCTCTCAAGCGTAAGCGGCTCACTACTACTAACTGTTTCGCTGTCTTCGTTTGCGTAAGTGGCTGAAATTGAAAATAATAAAAAAATGCTTAATGTGAAGAATACAAGTGAACCGATACGCCAAAAAGCGTTCAACATAACCTTAACTCCCGATGGTATGACGCCGGAGTTTAGCTGTGAGGTGAAGGATCTGGCTAGCCCCTGTAAGCGACAAGCCTAACAAGCTCAGTAAATTGTACGGTGGCATGTAATAATAGAACGGCATTGATGGTGAGACGGAGAGACATGGACACAATTTACACGTTCTTCTTAGTAGGCGGTTCCCTGATGGCGCTCAGCATTTTAGCGAGCCGTCTTTCTTCAATGATGGGAGTGCCGCTGCTACTGATTTTCTTAGGACTTGGCATGCTGGCGGGGGAAGAGGGCCTGCTAGGGGTTGAGTTTGACGATTACACCATGGCGTTCACGATTGGCCATCTAGCGCTCGCAATGATTCTGCTGGATGGCGGCCTTCGCACTCGATTAAAAACGTTCCGTGTCGGCTTTAGGCCAGCGCTCTCGTTAGCCACCTTTGGCGTCTTTATCACCAGCGCTATTGTTGGTGTCATTTCCATGTGGGTGTTTGATCTTTCCCTAGTACAAGGATTGCTTGTTGGGGCAATTGTTGGCTCCACCGATGCCGCAGCCGTGTTCTCGATGCTTAGCGGCCGTGGGGTTAACCTCAACGAGCGGGTAGGGGCCACACTGGAAATTGAATCGGGTACCAACGACCCGATGGCCATTTTTCTCACGCTGATGTTGGTCGAGCTGTTGGTTGGTGATATTGGCGGCATTGGCGAAACACTGCTGTTCTTCATTTCCCAGTTTGGGATTGGTTTAGTTGTTGGTATTGGTGGTGGTTGGCTAAGCGCTAAGCTGCTGCGTTGGTTAGATCTGGCCCCTGGCCTTTATGCCATGCTAGCGCTGGCGCTTGGGTTTAGCGTGTTTGGGTTAACCAGTGTGCTAGGCGGTAGCGGTTTCCTGGCCATTTATTTAGCAGGGTTGATGATTGGTAATCAGCCTGGGCGCCACCTTAACTTTATTCTTCCGGTACACGACGGCTTGGCTTGGCTGAGCCAGATTGGTTTGTTTCTGGTGCTGGGCCTACTCGTCACTCCAAGCCAGCTCTGGGACGTGGCATTGCCAGCAGGACTCGTTGCGCTAGCACTGATTTTTGTCGCGCGCCCCCTGGCGGTGTTGATTACCATTAAGCCATTTTTCAAATTCCGCTGGCGAGAAACCTTCTTTATTGCCTGGGTTGGCCTACGGGGCGCGGTGCCTATTGTGTTGGCTATCTTCCCGTTAATCGGTGGGGTAGAAAACGCTTCGTTGTACTTTAACGTAGCGTTTGCGGTGGTACTGATGTCGCTGCTTATTCAGGGCGGTTCGCTAACACTTATGGCGCGATGGCTGAAAGTAGAAGTACCTGTAGGTACCACGCCAAACCGCCGAGGGCCGCTAGGCATAATGCCGGATAATGATTTTGAGATGTTTGTTTACGTGGTCGAAAACGAAGACTTAGAAGATGTTCCTATCCGGCTACTGCGTTTCCCTTCGGGCGCATTGATTTCGGCACTATTTCGCAATCACGTTATGCTTCACCCCAAAGGGAGCACGCGGCTTAAGCTTGATGATGTTATTTGTGTCATTGGCCGCACCGAAGACCTCGTCGCGCTCAATCGCCTATTCAACGGCGATGCAAAGCTTAAACAAGAGCGGGCCTTCTTTGGTACCTTTACCTTGGATGGCGAAGCGCAAATGCAGGATATAGCTCAAGCCTACGGTTTAACCTTAAGCCCCGGTGAGCAGGACATGACGCTTGCGGAGTTTATCTCGCTACGCGTCGGCGGCCACCCAGTAGTAGGCGACGATGTCGACTGGCATGGCATTCACTGGGTGGTTAGTGAAATGGAAGGCGGGAACATTACCCGTGTTGGCTTAAGGCTCTACTAATTAATCGGAAAGGCGTTGACTTCCAAGGGAAAGCTGTTATTATACGCACCCATAAGCCGGAGGGATGGCAGAGCGGTTGAATGCACCGGTCTTGAAAACCGGCATAGGTTAATAGCCTATCCAGGGTTCGAATCCCTGTCCCTCCGCCACTTATCTCGAAAAGCCTCTGATTTGTCAGGGGCTTTTTTCGTTTCTAGGCTTTCTTTTTCCTTCCTGGCAGCGCCTCGATATTCTCCACCGGTTATTTAACGTGATGAGAACGTGATCGCAGCTTGAATACCTCGTCTCTTGCTCGGTATGGCGCAAGGTTCGCATATCGCTCGGTCATGTTAATTGTGGAATGCCCTCACTTCCTTTACATCGGCCAGCGGCACGCCTCCCGACACCCAGCCCGCTTGCATAAGTTGCGCCTTCCATTTTCCCTCTATCACTTCAGCCGTTTGTTTGTCGGTCGTCCGAGTAGAGCGGCTGGAAGCTCAAGCGCTTAAAGCCACGCTATCTCTTTGAATTTGTAGCTTTTAAGATACAATGCATTATGACTGAACTTACCCACTACCTTACCGCTGATGGCTATGACCCTTTTCAAGCCTGGTTGGATGCTACTAAGGCTAAAGATCGTCAAGCCGCCCAGCAGTCTGACATCGAACAGGCAAAAGCGTTTTTGGCCGACCACAAAAGGAGAACACGTCATGAAAAGTCATGATGAAGCAGTTATCGAGATGCTGCGCACTGACCCCAATATGGCTCTGGACTACCTGCGCGCAGCGTTTGATGAGCTGGACGAAGAGGGGGGAGAGTCAGCTTTCCTAATGGCGCTGCGTCATGTCGTTGAAGCTCAAGGCGGAATGGCGCTGGTAGCAGAGCGTGCCAAAGTATCACGCGAAAGCCTTTACCGCGCTTTATCCCCCAAAGGCAATCCGACACTTCGCACCATGACAGCAGTTATTAAAGCCACAGGCGTTAACTTCCACGATCTTACCCATCAAGCGCCACAAGCTAAAACCACTTAAAAGACGTGCATAGCGTCGCATCAAAGCGCACACAGGCACCTGTATTTATTCGATCTTAGGCCATCCAGCGGTGAGTGCCTCTCCAGTACGTGTGGCCGTCAGTATCAAACGCTGTTGTACTTTTGATGACATGCCGTTCAAGAGCCATAATGTTGTACTGGTATTTGAGACTCAATACCTTTTGCGATTCCTTCCCCTGACCCTGGAGCTGTCTTGGATAGATTCGATGAGATGCGCGTGTTTGCGGCGGTGGCACAACTGGAGAGCTTTTCGGTTGCTGCGCGGCAGCTTACGCTGTCGCCGCCTCGGGTGACTAGGGTAGTGGCGGCGCTTGAAGCGCGTTTGGGTGTTGCGTTGTTACAACGCACGACGCGGCAGGTGCGCGTAACGGAAGCGGGGCGTCGTTATCTTGAGGATGCCCAGCAGGTGCTTGCCCAGCTTGCGGAGGCTGAGGCCGCTGCGACCGGTAGCTATCTCACCCCACGCGGCCTATTGCACGTCACTGCGCCAGTGCTGTTCGGCGAGTACTTCGTTACCCCGCAGATCGTCGACTATCTGGAACAGTATCCTGATGTGCAGGTTCGTGCCGAACTGATCGATCGACCGGTTAACTTGCGGGAGGAAGGCATCGATGTGGCGGTACGCATCGGCCACGTGCCAGAGAACTGCCAAAACTTGACCGTGCCGGTGGGTGAGGTGCGGCAAGTGGTTTGCGCAAGCCCTGCATGGTTGGCCCAGCACGGTGAGCCAACGCACCCGCTGGAGCTGGAAGCACTGCCCACGGTGGTGGCAGAAGGCGGAAACTTGAGCGGGCACTGGTGGTTCGAAGAGCAAGGCAAACGCATTGAGGTGACGCCATCGCCACGGCTGCGCATCAGCGCTATTCACGCGGCGTTAACAGCGGTCGAGGCAGATGCAGGGCTCACACGACTGCTCTCTTACCAAGTGGCTACTAGTGAAGCCGAAGGTAGAGTGCGGCGAGTGTTGAGGCATTTCGAACCCGCTGCCATTCCCATTAATATTTGGGTGACAGCGGGCCGTGGGCGGGCTGCCAGCGTGCGTACCTTCGTTGACTTTCTTGCCGAGCGGCTGCGTGCCGATCCGGCGCTCGACTATCGTACCTAACCATGGTGCTCCCACCTGAGTCGGCGCTGCGCTTTGAGGCTTTAATGGCGCTCTCTGCCGTTGCCCAACACGGCAGCGTGCAGGCCGCCGCTGATGCGGGCAGCCTCTCAGCGCCCAAGATCCATCGTCTGCTGCGCGCGCAGGAACAGCGCTTAGGCGTCGCTTTAGTCACGACATCAACGAGAGGCAGCACATTGACCCCGGTTGGCGAGCGTTTGCGCGAATACGCTGACACACTGATCCACACAGTTACCGATGCTGAAACCAGTGCGCGCTTAGAGCATCGCGAGCTCAATGACACGTTACGTATACAAGCGCCCCAAACGTTGGTGGAACCACTCCTACTGCCGGTGGTACTGCAATTGCAAGAGCAGCATCCCGCGCTGAAGGTCTACTTGCTGGCTGATGAACATCCCATACATATAGAGAGCGATGCGCCTGTGCATCTTCGCCTTATGCGTGGGTCGCTACCTGGGAGCGTTTACGCTAGGCCCCTGGGTGATTTGCGCATTGGCTTGTTTGCCAGCCCTCATTATCTGAATAAGGCAGGGCGTCCTGAAAACCTCAACAGCTTAGCCCTCCATGCGCTTATTCACTGTCATCGGGAAGGGCAGGCGTCTATTTGGCGTTTGGCTGAAGGCCAATCCTTCCGCTTTGAACCCCGGCTTAGCGTTAGCGCAAGTGCCGCAGGGCTGCAGGCGGCTATAGAAGGTGCAGGCATCGTACGTTGCTACGCGCTAGAAGCGCGTCGTGCTTGCGCGCAGGGGCTGCTCGAACCTGTCGCCCAACCCCTCTGGCCTAAGGCTGATACTCTGGCGCTAACCTACACCCTTGGTATTCGAGCGCCTGCCAGCGTTATGGCGTTCCTTGAGCTGGCAACTCCTTGGCTACGGGCGCAGTTGGCGGAGTAATTATTTCATTCAGCGCAATTTTGTGTTGTTCATGATCGCTATTCTTGCATCTCTTTGCTTGGCGCAGAATGAGTGACGTCACTCAATAGTGGTGACACTCATTTATTGAAAGCGCTTATTCAAGGAGCCCAACAATGTCCAACGCTATCAAGGTTTATCGCCACGCTCTTTCTGGCCACTGCCACCGCATTGAGCTGATGCTTTCTCTGCTCGGTTTGTCTGCCAGCTTTATCGATGTTGATCTAGCCGCAGGCGAGCATAAAGTGCCACCTTTCCTGAATTTGAATGCCTTCGCACAGGTGCCAGTGCTTGATGATCAAGGCGTTATCCTGGCAGATTCCAATGCTATTTTGGTCTATCTGGAGCGTCGCTATGGAGCCGGTCGCTGGCTGCCTGACGACCCGCTAATTCAAGCACAGGTGCAGCGCTGGTTGTCGGTGGCGGCTGGGCCGCTTGCGAACTCCGCTATGAAGGCTCGCTTGGTCACGGTGTTTAATGCTCCTTTCGACCCTGAACCGCTGATTGCTGATGCTCATGAGCTTTTTAAAATTGTAGATGCCCACTTAGTAAATCAGCCTTTCCTAGCGGGTGAGCAGGCCACCCTGGCGGAGGTTTCGCTCTACAGCTACATCGCTCACGCGCCCGAAGGGAATGTCTCGCTGGAACCTTACCCGCATATTCGCGACTGGCTTCAGCGTATCGAGTCGTTGGATGGGTTCGTGCCTATGGGCGTGACCAAGGTTGGGTTGGTCCGCTAGGCCAGCCGATGCAGCATTCCAAATCGGTGCGGGCGAGCTGCTCGCGAGGAGTCAAGGGTGAATAACGACATCACCAGCAGCCCATGGCATCAAGGCGAACTTGCTTTGCAACGGGTGGTCGGTGTGGAACAACAGATGGCAGAGGTGGGCCGCAAGGTGATGCGTCCCTTTCTGACACCGCAGCTCCAGCACTTCTTCCCTCAACTGCCGTTTGTGGCAGCAGCGGCGGTGGATAGTGACAGCTGGCCTTGGGTCACGCTGCTGGAGGGCGCCCCCGGATTTGTTCATGCGCCGGACGAGTCACGGTTGGATCTAGCGTTATCACCGCCAGCAGATGATCCCCTTACACCGCTGCTTATCAATGGCGCCAACATTGGGCTACTGGGTATTGAGCTTCACACGCGTCGTCGTAACCGGGTTAACGGGGTATTGCAAGGCTCCGCAGGTCAATGGCAGTTGGAAGTGGTTCATGCCTTCGGTAATTGCCCGCAGTACATTCACGACTGGTCGACGATGAACTCAGTACAGCCCCTGCCGGGTTCCGTGCTAGCCATGCGCGACGCGAACCTAGGTCAATTACCGGCGCCAGTTCTTGAGCATATTGATCGTGCGATTACGGCCTTCGTGGGCAGTTACGCCCATACCGACCAAGGCGTTCAGGTGGACGCCTCTCATCGTGGTGGGCAACCGGGATTTATTCGGCGCCTGGGATGTGATCTGATTCTGCCCGATTTTGCGGGCAATCGATTCTTCAATACGCTAGGCAACGTGCTGTCCAGCGGCCGCGCTGCCTTAGTAATACCGGATTTTACCAGTGGAGATGTGCTGCACCTCTCCGGTGAAGCGCGGCTGGTGGACGAGGAAACTGCAGGGGCACATTATCCTGGTGCTGAACGCTACTGGTGCTTAACACCACGCCATATTGTCTGGCGCCCGGAGGCGTTGCACTGGCGTAGCCACGCAAATGCAGCGGTCGCTGAGGTTGAACCCTATGGGCCCTGGAAAGCGCTTGCTCCCTCCACAGTGCAGCGCGTTCAAGTAACCACCGTGGTGGAGGAGACGCATGAGATTCGCTCTTTCTATTCGAAGAGTTCCCAGCAAGGCAAAGAGCTGGCTCCATTTAAAGCGGGACAGTTCATTACACTACGTGTACCGCGCTTGGATGGTACGCCGCTGGTACGCAGCTATACGCTTTCGGGCGATAGCCAGCAGGCCGACTATCGCATCAGTGTTAAGGCCGACGGCGAGGGCTCGCGTTACTTACACAGTGCGCTGCAGGTGGGCTCGGAGTTGTCTGTCAGCCTGCCGAGTGGCTCGTTTACTGCACATGCTAGCGGCTCAGACCGTGCTCACTGGGTGCTGCTGGGAGGTGGTATCGGTATTACGCCGATACGGAGTTTAGCGCATGAGCTAACCGGCGCAGACCGGGGCCCCGTAACCTTAATTCATAGCGTGCGACATGCCAGTGAGGCGCCTTTTAGTGAAGAGCTACTCGACTTGAGCGCGCAGGGGCTACGATTACAGCGCCACGTTACCGGATCTGCCAATGTCCCCAACGGCTGGATTCCAGGTCGGGTTTCGCTGGTGGAGGTTCTGGCTGATAAAGTCCTTTCCGAAGTACAGCTGTACTTATGTGGCCCCGCTACCTTTGTCCAGCATTACCATGAGGAGGCGTTGGCTCTAGGGCTCGCTCCCAATCAGATACACACAGAAGCCTTCGGCCCTTCGGCGCTAGCAAAAACATACGCAGTACCATCCGCTGAACAAGCGGTAGAAGTAAGCTTTGCCAATTCTAGTGTGGTAGCTCACTGGCAACCTGGTGAAACTCTTTTGGAAACTGCTGAAAAAGCGGGACTTCATCCTGCCTATGGATGTCGCAGCGGTAGCTGTGGAGAGTGCGCCTGCTTATTGGATCAGGGGGAGGTGACCTATCCAGAAGGCATATCAGTACCAGAGGGAAAAGTTCTACTGTGCAGTGCTCGACCTGCTAAGCACTCTGGAAGGCTTGCGATACATCGTAAGCGCCCATAAATCAGCA
>NZ_JABUZF010000089.1:0-1701 GCF_014897885.1 Halomonas sp. 3D7M
CATGAGGAGCTGCGCGCCCTCGCCGAGCTCACGGGCGCCCCCGTGGTCACCACGCTCACCGCCCGCGGCGTCTTCCCCGACTCGCATCCCCAGCACCTGGGCATGCCGGGCATGCACGGCGGCGTCCCCGCCGTGGCCGCGCTCCAGCAGGCCGACCTGCTGATCACGCTCGGCGCCCGCTTCGACGACCGCGTGACCGGTCACCTGCCCTCGTTCGCCCCCGGCGCCCGCGTGATCCACGCGGACATCGACCCGGCCGAGATCTCCAAGAACCGCACCGCGGACGTGCCGATCGTCGGCCACGTCAAGGAGATCATCCCGGACCTGGTGGCCGAGCTCGCGACGGACACCGAGGCGCTGCCCGACCTCGCCGACTGGTGGGCGGTGCTGCGGCGCCTGCAGGACACCTACCCGATGGGCTGGACCGAGACCGAGGACGGCCTCCTCGCGCCCCAGGAGGTGATTTCGCGCCTGTCGGCCCTGTCCGGCCCCGAGGCCACCTACGTGGCCGGCGTCGGCCAGCACCAGATGTGGGCCAGCCAGTTCGTCGCCTACGAGCGTCCGCGCCAGTGGCTCAACTCGGCCGGCCTCGGAACGATGGGCTTCGCCGTCCCCGCCGCGATGGGGGCGCAGGTGGGCGAACCCGACCGCGTGGTCTGGGCCATCGACGGCGACGGCTGCTTCCAGATGACCAACCAGGAGCTCGCCACGTGCGTGATCAACCGCATCCCCATCAAGATCGCGGTGATCAACAACTCCTCGCTGGGCATGGTGCGCCAGTGGCAGACCCTCTTCTACGACGGGCGCTACTCGAACACGGACCTCAACACGGGCCATGACACCGCCCGGGTGCCGGACTTCGTCAAGCTCGCCGACGCCTACGGCGCCGCGGGCCTGCGCTGCGACCGCCGGGAGGACCTGGACGACACCATCCGCCGGGCCCTCGCCATCGACGACCGCCCCGTGATCGTGGACTTCGTGGTCTCCCGTGACGCCATGGTCTGGCCGATGGTCCCCGCGGGGGTCAGCAACGACGCGATCCAGGTGGCCCGGGACATGACGCCCGACTGGGACCAGGAAGACTGAGGAGGGCAACCGATGGAACGCCACACCCTGTCCGTGCTCGTCGAGGACGTGCCCGGCACCCTGACCCGCGTGGCCGGCCTCTTCGCCCGGCGCGCGTTCAACATCCACTCGCTGGCCGTGGGCGTCACGGAGGTCGAGGGCCTGTCCCGGATCACCGTGGTCGTCGACGCTGACACGGACCTGCTCGAGCAGGTCACCAAACAGCTGAACAAGCTGATCAACGTGATCAAGGTCGTCGAGCTCACGCCCGACTCCTCCGTTCAGCGCGACCACCTGCTCGTGAAGGTGCGCGCCGATGCGGCCACCCGCGGCCAGGTCGTCCAGGCGGCCGACCTGTTCCGCGCCCACGTCGTCGACGTGGCCCCGGAGTCCCTGACCCTCGAGGCCACCGGCACCCGTGACAAGCTCGAGGCCTTCCTCGAGATGATGGAGCCCTACGGCGTGCGTGAGCTCGTCCGCTCGGGCACCCTCGCCCTCGCCCGGGGGCCGCGGTCCATGACCGACCGCGCCGTGGCCCGCTGACCGTCCCGATCCACCCATCCCGTGAGGAGAACAGCATGACCGTGAAGAAGTTCTACGACGACGACGCCGACCTGTCGATCATCCAGGGCCGCA
>NZ_JABUZF010000090.1:0-22641 GCF_014897885.1 Halomonas sp. 3D7M
GGGCGAAGATGAGCAACTCAACCCACTATGCCACTCACTGGTGTTGCGAGCCAGTCCTGCGAGCTGACAGTATTATTCGATGGTTTCACCCGCCAGCATAAACCAGGTTTCAAGCACCGCATCTGGGTTTAAGGAGACAGAATCAATTCCCTGTTCCATTAACCACTTGGCCAAATCCGGATGATCAGAAGGGCCTTGACCACAAATGCCAACATATTTGCCTTGTGCTTTACATGCCTTGATAGCCATTGCTAGCAGCTTTTTCACCGCTGGATTTCGCTCATCAAACAGATGCGCAACGATACCCGAGTCCCGATCAAGGCCAAGCGTCAGCTGGGTCAAATCGTTAGAACCAATCGAGAACCCATCAAAGTACTCGAGGAACTCATCAGCCAGTAGTGCGTTAGCCGGTAACTCACACATCATGATAACTTTTAAGCCATCAGGATTAGACTCACCGCCCCGCGGCAAGCCATTAGCCGCTAACAACTCTACGACCTCGCGCGCTTCATCGGTTGTGCGAACAAAGGGCACCATGATTTCAACGTTATCAAAGCCCATTTCTTCACGAACCCGCTTCAGCGCTCGGCACTCAAGCTCAAAACAGGGCCTAAAGGCATCCGAGATATAACGCGAGGCCCCTCTGAAGCCAAGCATTGGATTCTCTTCACCGGGCTCATAAAGCTTGCCACCAATGAGGTTTTCGTACTCATTTGATTTAAAATCAGAGAGCCTTACGATCACTCGCTGAGGATGGAAAGCAGCGGCCAGGGTTGAGATGCCTTCGACCAGCTTATCAACATAGAAACTAACAGGATCATCGTAACCGGCAGTACGCAAATCGATGACCTGCTGAAGATCAGCAGGCAGCGTGTCGTAATCCAACAGCGCTTTGGGGTGAACACCGATCATACGGTTAATGATGAACTCCAGCCTAGCAAGACCAACCCCAGCGTGGGGTAAGCCAGCAAAGCCAAATGCACGGTCCGGGTTACCCACATTCATCATAATCTTGAAGGGAATCTCAGGCATCGCATCGACACTTGAGACCTTGCAGTCAAATGCCAGAAGCCCTTCATATACGTGGCCAGTGTCACCTTCGGCACAGGACACCGTGACATCAATACCCTCTTTAAGCTGAGTGGTTGCATCTCCGCAACCGACCACCGCTGGTATACCCAGTTCCCGGGCAATGATGGCCGCGTGACAGGTTCGTCCACCGCGATTAGTAACAATCGCTGATGCACGCTTCATGATCGGCTCCCAATCCGGGTCGGTCATGTCTGTCACCAGGATGTCACCCTCTTGGACCTTGTCCATTTCTTCTGGGCTAAGCACTGTTTTTACCGTGCCACGCCCAATCCGCTGACCAATCGCCCGGCCTGTAATCAGCGTGCGTCCTTTTTCACGCAGGTGGAAGCGTTCTAACTTTCCTCCTTCCTGTTGTGAAACAACGGTTTCAGGACGCGCTTGAACGATGTAAAGCTGACCATCATCACCATCCAGTGCCCACTCGATATCCATCGGACGCTGGTAATGTTTTTCAATGGTCATGGCTTGCCGTGCAAGATCCATGATCTGCTCATCGTTAATACAGAACCGACCACGATCGTTCAGAGGCACATCAACAGTTTCAACCGATTTACCAGCGCTGGCATCTTGCCCATAGATCATTTTGATCAGTTTAGAGCCTAGCGTCCGGCGTAGCACTGCGGGACGGCCAGCCTCAAGCGTGGGCTTGTGCACATAAAATTCATCAGGATTGACAGCCCCCTGGACGACGGTTTCGCCAAGCCCCCAGGAAGCAGTAACAAACACTGCGTCGCGGTAACCAGACTCGGTATCCAGCGTAAACATAACCCCGGAAGCACCTGTCTCAGAACGCACCATCTTCTGCACACCCGCAGACAGCGCCACATTCTCATGGGCGTAGCCGCGGTGTACGCGGTAAGAGATCGCGCGGTCATTAAATAGCGATGCAAACACTTCGTGCACCGCCTGTTTAATATTGTCAAAACCTTCAATATTAAGGAACGTTTCCTGCTGACCAGCAAAAGACGCATCAGGCAGATCTTCTGCCGTGGCGGAGCTGCGTACGGCAACTTTCAAACTGGGATGCTTAGCCTGAAGCTGCTCATAGGCACCGCGTAAAGCATGTTCAAATGCAGGGGGAAGTGGCGTATCAATAATCCACTGGCGGATAGTCTTACCAGCCTCTGCCAACGCCTTAACGTCATCGACATCCAGGCGAGCAAGGGTGGCGTTGATGCGGTCATTTAACCCTTCGTGAGAGAGAAACTCACGATAGGCATGGGCCGTCGTGGCAAATCCACCCGGCACTGTCACGCCCACACCTGATAAGTTCGAGATCATTTCGCCAAGCGAAGCGTTTTTACCACCCACACGTTCGACGTCTGCCATACCTAACTGATCGAACCATAGAATGTACTCTTCCACGCAACCCCCTCGCTTTTAGACTGCTTTGCGACCTGACAGGCCGACTCTAATTGACCATGTCACACTAGCATCGCCCCGCCGCATTCGCCATTGGTCTAATAGCGAACGGAGTGGAGGATTTTTACAACAAAGTGCAATAAAGGGCTTTTTATGTAGTCTTAATGAGGTAATTTTTATTAAATAAGCGTTAAAACGAACTGCAAAAAGTGAATGGCTTGGCAACGATTGTGCTAACCCACGCCCCACCCCACAATAGCAATTTTATTTATTGACGGATTTAGTGATGAAGCGAACAGCCTTTTTTATTTCTGATGGTACTGGCATTACGGCAGAAAGCCTTGGGCGTAGCCTGTTAGCTCAATTTAGTGATGTTGAAATTAACATGCTGACAAAGCCCTACATTGATACGCTGGAAAAGGCTCGAGCTTTAGCGGAGATAATCGACTCTACCGCCGTCCGTGACGGCCATCGGCCGATTATCATTGATACCATTGTGGATCAGGATATCCGTAACGTCATTCGACAGGCCTCAGGCTTCAAGGTGGATATCTTCTCTACCTTTTTAGAACCCCTAGAGCAAGAGTTAGAAACGCACTCCTCTTACAGCGTCGGCAGAACGCACTCGATTGGTAGCGATGATGTCTACATGGATCGCATCCATTCCGTCCATTTTGCGCTAGATAATGATGATGGCGCACGAACGCACCAATACGATAAAGCCGACATTATTCTGGTTGGCGTTTCACGTTGCGGCAAAACACCCACCTCACTTTATCTAGCGCTTCAATTTGGTATTCGAGCAGCTAACTACCCATTAACCGAAGATGACTTGGATGAAGATGGCAGTTTAAAACTACCCAAGGCACTCGCCCCCCATAGACACAAGCTGTTTGGTCTGACAATTGATGCTCGCAGGCTAGCAGCAATACGCAACGAGCGCCGTCCCAACAGTCGCTACAGTTCAATGGATCAGTGCTTGCAAGAAGTTGAACAGGCTGAGTCGTTATATCGCTCGATGCACATCCCGTTTATCGATACGACACGCTTTTCAGTAGAAGAGATATCAACCCGAATGATTGCAGAGACAGGCCTAGCTAGGCGCTTCTCGCCCCGCTAGGCCAGAGCATTACATGCCCTTGGGAGCAAATATTCCAGGGGCATTACGCCAGTAGCCTTTGTAATCCATGCCAAAGCCGAACACGTAACGATCTGCAACCTCTAGGCTACAGTAATCGGCTTTTAAGCCAGGTACCGCTTTACGATCATGCTGCTTATCCACCAGTACGGCCGTTGTAACGCTCGCCGCTTGGGCTTCCTCGCAGTAGGCAAGAATAGCGGCTAACGTAGAGCCCTCATCAAGAATGTCATCGACGATGACGACGTGGCGCCCTGCCATGGGAATTTCTGGAGAAACACGCCAAAAAAGTTCGCCACCACGCAACTCATTGCGATAGCGGGTGGCATGCAGATAATCGACTTCTAGAGGGAAACCTAATCGGGTTAGCAGGTGCCCTGTTGTGATCAAGCCGCCATTCATAACGCAGTAAAAAACCGGTAACTTATCCCCTAGATCTTTACTAATTTCCTCAGCCATTCGATCCAGTGCACGCTCAACTTGTTGTTGAGAAATCAAGCAGTCAGCGTTATCCATCAACTCACGCATTGAGTCAAGCGACTCAAGCGCCTCTTTATCCAGTTTGGACATCGGGTTACTCCAAGAAGGGGTTAACTAGTCAGTGACTTAAAAACGAAAATAACTTAAGAAAAGATGGGGTTAATTCGCCAACGCTTCTAATTTGGCATGGGTACGACGCCAGCGGCCAAGTGCCGTTAGCGCATCCACGTCTGGACGGGCTCGTCCATAGCGTAGCTTGATTGGTCGTTTACTGTGTAATCCTTGGCATGCTTCAACAACGTCTAACGCTGCAGAGCGGTCATTACAGACCAATAGCATATCGCATCCTGCGGCAAGGGCAGCCCTGGCGCGCTCCTTCGGGTCACCCGCTTCATGAGCACCCGCCATGCTTAAATCATCTGAAAAGATACAACCTTTAAACCCCAGGGACTCTCTTAACATTCCCAACCAACTAGGTGAGAAGCCAGCAGGACGTGAGTCAAACGCACTATAAATAACATGGGCAGGCATAACACCATCAAGCTGAGTAGCAAGCTGGCTAAACGGAACAAGATCGCGCTGTTTAATAAGCGCCAGCGGACGGTCATCCACAGGTAACGCCACATGGGAGTCAGCGGCAACGCCACCATGGCCAGGAAAATGCTTACCTACCGCCGCCATACCCGCTTCATGCAAACCGTTGATAAAACACTGACCCAGCGCAGCGACGTGTGCAGGGTCGGTGCTGAAGCTGCGATCACCGATAACACTAGAGATGCCACTTTCGACATCTAAAACAGGCGCAAAGCTGATATCCAGACCGCAAGCAGCCATTTCCATGCCCAGCAACCAACCCGCGTCTTTTGCTAGTGCAAGACCGGATGCCGAATCCTCAGCGAATTGATCACCAATGCGTGCCATGGCTGGCATGCGAGTAACGCCTTCTTTAATTCGCTGAACGCGACCGCCTTCTTGATCAATACCAAGTAACAGCTCGCCGCGAACACGACGAATATCACTGCAAAGCTTTCTAACCTGGTAAGCATTCTCGACATTTCTAGCGAATAAAATGACACCGCCCACAGCAGGGTCCATCAAAAGATGTTTTTCAGCTTTGGTTAATCGCGGCCCTTCGAGGTCAAGCATGACCGGGCCTAAAGATTGAGTCATTGTGATGGATCCAACAAAAGGGCCGTCAATTTTAGTTGATCAATCTCTCGTGTCAAAAAATCAATAATAAGTTGCCTACGCTTAGCCATTATGAAGCCAAACAGGTGTGCCCGGCGGCACATGCTCAAAAAGATACACCAGATCATCATTGCGCAGCCGAATACACCCATGTGAAGCGGCCACGCCCATCGGTTGATCAGGTGGCGTGCCATGAAGATAGATAAAACGACGCTGAGTGTCGACATCCCCGCCTCGGTTCACTCCTCTCTCTAAACCACAGAGCCACATAATGCGCGTTAAGATCCAATCACGATGAGGGAATTCCGCCGCAAGCGCCGACGTAAACACCTCCCCAGTCCACCGCCGCCCCCGAAAAACAGCATTATCAGCTAAACCGCCACCTATCGATGCGCGGATATAATGCCATCCCAGGGGGGTTTGACCACTGCCTTCCTGCTGCCCTACGCCTTTCTCACCGGTGGACACAGCGCACGTGTACTGCAGCGTGCGCCCTTGCCACCAGCATAGCTGCTGGTGTTTGATATTGATTTCTATCCAACCACCATTCTGCGGGGGTAGTTCAGCTAGCGTGGGCGTTCGCATAATGTCCTTCATCAGCAGCAGGCGGTAGCGGAGCATTCATGGCAGCAACCACGACAGGGCGTAAACGTCTTACCAAATCCCTGACGGTCACTTGCTCATTATAGTCTTTCGCGGCAATGTCTCGCAGCGCATCTAAACCCGACAGCGTAAAAATCACGGTACCCAGCATGAAATGCAGTCGCCAAAAACGCTCAGCATCAGGTAAATCTGGCGTTGCCTGGCGCACCAGCTCAGTAAAGCGGGTAAACACGTCTCCGTACTGCTGTTGGATATAACGGCGTAAATGCCCTTGTGCCTGACTATACGCCAACCCTAGCAGACGCATAAACACCTTCAGGCTATTGCGCTCAGCTGGCACTGCCAACACCGTGCTTGCCATTGTTTCCAACAGCACTTCAAGCGGAATCACATCACCGTTGTACTGCGCTTCCAGCTCATCAAGCGCCGTGTGAAAACGTTGCGAGAAGGGGTCTAAATAGCGCGCAAACACCGCTTGGATAAGCGCCTTTTTGGAACCAAAGTGGTAATTGACAGCCGCCAAATTAACCCGCGCTTTACTGGTGATATTGCGTAGCGATGTTTCGGCAAAACCACGCTCGGCAAACAGCACCTCAGCGGTATCGAGGATACGTGTTACCGTATCAGATTGCGCCATAGCGCCCTCCAGAAAACGAGTGTTTAAAACATCGTTAAATACTATGCCATAACGCTATTTGGCTCAATCACTTATCTTTAGCTTTTTCCCCGATGCTAAAATGCAGCCTAGGCAGCCATTCAAACACCAGCTATCAGACGCTATCGGGTTTGCCACTGCCATAGCCTCTCAGACTCGTCGCTCCTATCTCCATTCCTGGCACCATTCGCATAATGACTGCCATGCCATAGCGAAACGCTCTAGCATGTACTGGACAGAGCAACATACTGTATACTTAACCACATACTGTTTAAGCCGACATGTAGCCACTGTCTTGTTCAATTTTTTGGAGTTTGTTATGTCGCGTCCTCTTACTGCTCGTCAACAGCATGTTTTTGATTTTATTGTTAAAACGATGTCTGAATTCGGCTATCCGCCGACCCGCGCAGAAATTGCCAAAGCGCTAGGCTTTCGTTCTCCTAACGCTGCTGAAGAGCATTTACGAGCGCTTGAGCGCAAAGGTGCCATCCGCATTATCCGTAACACCTCGCGGGGGATTCGACTGCCTAATCAGGAACCACAGGATATCGGTGATGTCTCGGCAACAGCGCCTGCCGCCAACGTAGAACCACTACCGAATGGCTTACCAGTCATTGGCGAAGTGGCCGCAGGAAGCCCGATTCTAGCAGCGGAACACATTGATCGTTATTGCCCACTCCCCGCTGAATACTTTACCCCCAAAGCGGATTACCTTCTTCGGGTGCGAGGCTTGTCAATGAAGGATGTTGGCATACTGGAAGGCGACCTTCTTGCCGTGCATCGCACCGACCGGGTTCGTGATGGCCAGATTGTGGTGGCAAGGCTAGAAGATGAAGTCACTGTAAAACGCTTTAAACGACAGGGCCATACGGTGACACTGATTGCTGAAAACAGCGACTTTGCGCCCATAGAAATTGACCTACGTACGCAGCAGTTGGATATTGAAGGGGTGGGAGTTGGTGTCATACGTGGCGGTAACGGCCAAGCACTGGGATAAGCGAGTAAGTGTAAATGCCGGTGAGGCACTCGATAGAGATACTCACCGGCTATCGCAATGTTACTGAGAGTCTATATAGCGACGATCATTAAACGTAGCTACCCAACTCGGGTGATACACCAATAAAATACTGAGTAACATCCCTGTGATAAAAGCCTCGGAGGGCATTAACAGGGGTAAGAAGCGCGCATACTCTTGGGCTAAGTACACAGCTTCAGAGTCAGTACCCGCCACCATGATTAGCAAGACCGCCGACAACCCTCCTGCCAGTGTTGCCAGCGCTGCGCCAAAAAAGCCGCATACGAATAAAAAGATCATCAAGTTATCCGGCAGGCGCCGGTCTACCCATCGCCATACCAGACCAGTAATGACCGCAGGTACAATGCCGGTTACCAATACATTAGCGCCTAGTAACACCCATTCGTTGCGACCTATAGCTGACATTGCAACATTAATCAGCACATTGCTGATTAATGCGAGAGGCATTTTGAATAGCAACGTCATTAAGACAGTGAAGACTAAGTGCAGGGTTAACCAATCGACTGCCTGAGCACGCAGTTGCCACATCAACACCACAGCGAGCGTCGCGGCTAACCACCGATGCTGAAGAGCCACATCGCCTATCAGCACTCGCCAAGGGCGCAGCCATATCATCCACGCAAGCACGCTCAACGATACCAACCACGTCAGCAACAATGCCCAGGGAGCTAAAACACTTTGCGCGAAAGACATGGATGCCCCTATCTACCCGTTCAGTTAACGACAAGCCAGCTGTAAACTTGAATTGACTAAAAACACTGCGTATCTAAACAGCATGCTTAGCTGAACACCACGGTCTTATTGCCATGGATTAATACTCGGTCTTCTAAATGCCATCGTAAACCACGCGCCAATACCGCTTTTTCGACATCGCGCCCAAAGCGCACGAGATCCGTTGGCGTGTGGCAATGACTTACCCGATGAATATCTTGTTCAATAATCGGCCCAGCATCCAGCTCTTCGGTGACATAGTGACAGGTAGCACCGATTAGCTTAACGCCACGCTGGTAAGCTTGATGGTAGGGCTTAGCACCGGCAAAAGAGGGTAAGAAACTGTGGTGGATGTTAATCACCCGTCCCGCGTAACGCGAGCAGAGCGAAGGTGGCAAAATCTGCATGTAACGTGCCAGCACAATGCAGTCAGCCCTTGCGCTATCAATCTGAGCTTGCACCTGCTCGAAAGCAACCTGCTTGTTATCAGGATCTACGGGCACATGATGGTAAGGAATGCCATACCACTCAGTGAGTGATCGCATATCCTCATGGTTTGAAATAACCCCGACAATATCGCAATCAAGCTCCCCAGCCTGCCAACGATAAAGCAGATCAACCAGGCAGTGAGACTCCCGCGACACCATCAACACCACACGCCTACGCTTTTGAGTATCGACGAGCGACCACTGCATATTGAAGGCTTTAGCCACCGGCTCAAACGCACTACGTAACGCCTCCGCCGACATACCCAACGAATCTGCCAAAATTTCGTATCGCATGAAGAATCGGCCGGTCTCAAGATCAGAGTGCTGACTTGCTTCAGTGATAGAACCACCTTGTTGAGCAATAAAGCTTGAGACACGCGCCACAATGCCCACTTGATCAGGGCAAGAAACCACCAAACGGTAATAATGAGACATAAATAAACACTCTTGACATATTTTAACGGCACGTTCGACAAGCACCTACCAGCGGTAGGGAAGCGGTATATAGGCGAAATAGTGTACCTTATGCTTATCAAGGAAGCACCGCAGCCAAATGCCACGATGATTGTTACCCGCCCCTGCCTTCCCGTATAGTTAAGGTCTTACTTTTTAGGCTTTTCATTACTGATGCACCCACCACGCGTTCAACTTCGTCCCCGCCGTCGCCCTCCCCTGCGCCTACTGCCGCTAGGTGGGTGTGGTGAAATTGGAATGAACCTTACGCTGTATGGATACGATGATGAGTGGATCGCCGTCGACTGCGGCATGATGATTCGCCAAGATCTACCCAATTCCCCGCTGCAGGTGCCCAATACAGATACATTAGCAGCACTCAATATTACCCCAAAGGCACTCTACATTACCCATGGCCATGAAGATCATATTGGTGCCGTGGCGTGGCTCTGGCCTAAGTGGAATTGCCCTATTTTTGCAACGCCGTTAGCGGCGGGATTGCTGCGCCATAAGTTTGCAGAACATCAGCTTAGTAGCGCCGCTATAAACGTTGTGGAACCGGGTGATGCAATGGAGCTCGGCCCCTTCACGCTGCGTTACCTTCACGTTACCCATTCGATTCCAGAAAGTTGCTCAATCCTAATGCAGGCAGGCGACTATCGCGTGCTACACACCGGGGACTGGAAACTAGACCCTACCCCATTAATTGGCTCGCCCATTAACGCTGCTCAATTTCGTGCGCTCGCGCCTATCGATCTCGTCGTAGGCGACTCCACTAACGCCCCGATGCCCGGCCATTCCGGCAGTGAAGGCGATGTTGCTAAAGCACTCGCTCACACCTTAAAACAGTGCAAAGGACGCGTGGTGGTATCTTGCTTTGCCAGCAACCTCGCCCGCGTATTAGCGATTGGAATTGCTGCCCAACAGTGCGGCCGACGCGTCAGCTTGATGGGCCGTTCAATGGAACGCATGGTGAGTGTCGCGAAGGGCCTAGGGTATCTAGACGACTTTCCGCCGCTAGTACCGCCCCATGACTTAGGCTACCTGCCGCCAGAAGAGGTGGTGATTATTGCGACGGGCAGCCAGGGCGAACCACGTGCAGCACTGCAACGCTTAGCACAGCGGAGGCACCCGTTTGTGGATCTTGAGCCAGGCGATAGCATCATTTTTTCTGCCAAAGCCATACCAGGCAACGAGCGCCCTATTGAACAACTGAAAAAACGCCTAGCGCAGCTTGGGGTGTCAATTTTCGATGAGATGAACCACCCAGAATTACACGCGACTGGGCATCCTGCCGAAGATGAGCTGAGAAAACTGTATCAATGGGTTCGGCCAAAAACATTGCTGCCGGTGCATGGGGAGGCGCGCCATCAGGCTGCCCATCAAGAAATTGCCACCAGCCTCGGCATTAACGCCCCGCTCGCACCGGTAAATGGCGACATGTTGATGTTCGACAATCTAGGCTTACGCTGCGAAGCACGCTATCCCCAGCCGCCCTGCATCGTTAATCAGAATAGCGTCGTGCCTCATCCAGGGCTCGATACCGGCTCTCACTCATCGCGGCGCGGCAGTTTGTTCTTAGCGCTTCCCGTTACGGCTACCGACACTGGCTGGTGCCGCATTGGCCGTTTGATGCTGGATGCCAGCGGTACCAGCCCACTCGATGAAGATAGTTTCAGCGAATGGCTAGATGATCAGTTATTAGAAATAGCAGCAGAGACATTGGCCGATTTGCGTCAAGCACTGCAACCGAGGCTAATTCATTGGCTCGCTAATCACCTTCAGCATATGCCAGACGTACATTTACAAATAATGGCAACCGAAATGCCCTCTTCAGAAGCCATTAGCGATAGTTAAAGCCATTGGCGATATTGATGCTGCTGGCAATATCGTCTACCAGCGTTCTGCAGCTTGCTGATCAGTATGCCGCTCTTTTACCCAGTAAGCCCCCTGGCGGGAGTGCTCTTTCTTCCAAAACGGCGCCTGGGTTTTTAAAAAGTCCATAATAAAGTCGCAGGCTTGGAAAGCATCGCGGCGATGAGCACTGGCCACCAGCACCCGCACAATAGGGTCTCCCGGCGTCAAATCACCAATGCGGTGAATAATCCGTACGGCCTGTAACGCCCAGCGTTGACCTGCCTGCTCACCAATCTGCGTTAATGTGCGCTCGGTCATCCCTGGGTAGTGCTCAAGAGTCAGCCCAATAACATCAGGGGATTCATTAAAGTCGCGCACAAATCCCGTGAAGGTGACAATAGCGCCGATATCGGTGCGCTTGCGCAGCGCACTTTCATAGCCATCATCCATTTTAAACGCTGCTTCTTGAACCCTGACAGCAATATCCAATTCAGTCTCTGTAATATCAGCCATCTGATTACCCACCCGTCACTGGAGGAAAGAAGGCCACTTCATCCTCATCGGTAAGGCGCGCACTATCGTTGGCCATCACTTGATTGATAGCACACAACGTGCGCTGCTCTGACAACACATTAAAGCGTGCATCCATAGCGCTTAACGCCGCTTTCAATCCCGCCACATCTCGACTTGGCAGTTGATCAAGCCCAATGGCAAGGTCACTCTCTTCTACCCGCTCACGCAGCTCAGCAAGAAACTTAACCCGCACGCAAGGGGATGCACATCGCTCGCCTAAGCGAACCTCTCCTGCAACGCCACCGCCAGTCACAATTGGTTCTGGCACACCTCGTTGATAATCGCCACGAACACCGCCCCGCTTACTTTCCAATTGAATGGCGTCAATGCGCATCTCTTTATCCACCGCTTTACACATATCGTAAAGCGTCAGACAAGCCACTGACACGGCTGTCAGAGCTTCCATTTCTACCCCGGTCTGTCCGTTAAGGCGGCAAAGCGCGGAGACTTCAACACAGCCGTTAGCGTGATCAATAGCGAAATCTACAGAGACTTTTGAAAGCGCTAATGAATGGCACAACGGGATCAACTCATGCGTGCGCTTTGCTGCCTGAATACCCGCAATGCGCGCGGTCGCCAGCACATCGCCTTTGGGCAACTCGCCATCACTCAACAGCTGCAACGTTTTAGGCTGCATAACGATACGCCCAGACGCTACCGCCTCGCGGCGAGTCTCTCGCTTATCTCCGACATCGACCATGTTGGCTTCGCCGTGTTTATTGAGGTGAGTTAGCTGCATATCGTTACCTTTTTAATCAAGCCACGGTGTTATAAAAATACTGTTTTGGAAGCTGCTAATTTAGTTAGCCACAACATTGGGTTGAGCATCCATCCACTCGATTACCCACTCAGTGATCGCTTCAATATTATTCAGGTCCAGCCGCTTAGCTGTTGGGATAATTGATGGAGGCAGCGAGCCACTTGACGCTACCGCCTGTACCCAGTCGCCACTGACAATAGAAACATCGCCAATCCCTGCACGGTACAGGACTAGCTTAGGAATTGGCCACGCCTTAAAGCCCTCCACAATGACCAAATCTGGCGCCTGGGTAATCATCAGTGACAAGAGGTAGCCAAGATCCGGTTCTTCTTGGCCAGGTGTCTCTTGCATCATGGCAAAACGCTCTCGGGATGCAATCAACATAGGCGCAGCGCCAGCCTGACGAAGTTTATAGCTATCTTTTCCTGGCTGATCGACATCAAAGCTATGGTGGGCATGCTTTATCACCCCCACCCTGAGCCCCTTTTCGCGCAGGCGAGGCAAAAGCTGCGCTAACAGAGTCGTCTTACCAGTCCCACTCCACGCGGCAATGCCGAGTACAGGAAATGGGCTATCAATTGCCTCTTCCATTAACAACTCCCAATGACCAACCGGTGGGTATGATTGAGTGGCTATTCGCCCTCTTTCTCAGCGGGTAACAGCCAGTTTAGCGCAATGCCAACTAACGCGGCTAAGCTCACGCCCTGGAGGGTGAACTGACCACCTCCAAACTGCATTCCACCTATCCCAAATACTAAAATTAACGAAACCACCACGAGATTACGCGCCGCAGTTAATGACTGGCCTGCACGCACCAGGGTATTCATACCAACCACTGCGATCGAACCAAACAGCAGCGTCATAATACCGCCCATTACAGGGCCCGGAATAGTTTGCAGTAACGCGCCCAGCTTGCCTACAAAGGCCAGTACAATCGCAATCACCGCGGCGATGATCATGTACATGGGGTTGAATGCCTTAGTCAGCGTCACTGCCCCCGTTACTTCTGAGTAGGTTGTATTGGGAGGACCACCAAACAGCGCAGCCGCCATTGTCGCCAGCCCATCGCCTAACAAGGTGCGATGAAGACCAGGCTTCTCTAAATAGTTTTTGCGTGTCACTGAGCCTATCGCCACCATATCGCCGATATGTTCCACCGCAGGAGCAATCGCGACAGGAATCATGAACAAAATAGCCGCCCAGTGAAAACTCGGCGCGGTAAAGCTGGGCAATGATAGCCAAGCAGCATCACGCACCGCAGTGAAATCGACAACGCCCATAACAAGCGCCAAACCATACCCCACTGCAATACCACCCATTATCGGCACCAAGCGAAGAATGCCACGCCCGAAGACAGCTAATATCAGCGTTACCAGCAAACTGGCCATGGAAAGGAAAATCGCTTGACCATAGCCAATGTTATCGCTTGTCTCTCCTGTTGCCATACTGACAGCGACTGGCGCCAATGCTAAACCAATCACCATAATAACTGGTCCGACCACAACAGGCGGTAACAGCCTGTGCAGCCAAGCAGTGCCTTTAACACGTACTACTTGAGAAATGGCAACGTACACCACCCCTGCTGCCATTAAGCCACCCAGCGTGGCTGACACGCCAAAGCTTGCTATCGAGCCTTGAATGGGAGCAATGAACGCAAATGATGACGCCAAGAATACCGGCACCGTCTGCTTGGTAATTCCGTGAAACACCAGCGTACCAATACCCGCGGTAAATAGTGCGACACTGGGATCTAGACCAGTCAACAGCGGAACCAATACCAGTGCACCAAAGGCTACGAATAGCATTTGCGCACCTGTCAGCAGCATTTTGGGCCAAGACTCATGACTTGCTGAATGTTTCATCTAAATGTTTCCAATGTTTTCGTTGTCGGTGGTTAGCCAAAAAAATGCCCCCAACGCGAAGCGTAAGGGGCATTGTTAGTCGGGGTGCTTAGCGCGTTCCGAAGATCTTATCGCCTGCATCTCCCAAACCAGGCACGATGTAGCCGTGCTCATCTAGCCGGTCATCAACGGATGCGGTGTAGATCTCAACATCTGGGTACGCATCCTGAACACGCTTAATGCCCTCAGGGGCAGCTACTAGCACGATAACTTTCATATGCTCACAACCACGCTCACGCAACATATCTAACGTCGCCACCATTGAGCCACCGGTCGCAAGCATCGGGTCGATGACAAGTGCCATGCGCTCTTCAATATCATTGGCGAACTTGGCGAAATAAGGCACCGGCTGAAGAGTTTCTTCATCCCGATAAAGACCCACCACGCTGACGCGTGCGCTAGGAATCAGGTCAGTAACGCCCTCCAGCATGCCTAAACCAGCTCGCAGAATTGGCACAACCGTTACTTTTTTACCTTTTAAGCGACGCGTCGCAATAGGCTCGTTGTTCCAGCCTTGAATCTCATGATCCTCGAGCTCTAGCCCCTTTGTTGCTTCATAGGTCAGCAGCTTAGCCACTTCGCCTGCTAGCTCCCGGAAGCTTTTGGTGCTCAAATCGGCTTCGCGCAGCAGTCCCAGCTTATGTTGAACAAGCGGATGATTAATGGCGTAGACACTCATGGGACTTCCTCGCTGCATGGGATTCAGGATGGCGACCTAAGTCGCATCGACAAGCTTACAAAATTGCGCGCCATTCTACCCGCAACTGACCAGCAGGTTAAGGGGTTTCCGGCAATTGCCACTCAATCGGCGAACGCCCATGCTCTGCTAAAAACTGATTGGCACGGGAAAAGTGGTGATTGCCAAAAAAGCCTCGATGCGCTGAGAGTGGCGAAGGATGCGGGGATTCCAACACCAAGTGGCGCGACTGATCAATCAGAACTTTCTTCTGGCGAGCATGACTGCCCCACAACAAGAAAACGCACGGTTCAGCATACCGACTGACGGTTTCAATCGCGCAGTCGGTGAAGTGTTCCCACCCCTTGCCACGATGAGAAGCGGCATTACCCTGCTCAACCGTTAATGCGGTGTTAAGCAGCAGCACACCTTGGGTTGCCCAAGACTCCAAAAAGCCGTGTCGCACGGGTGTAAACCCGACATCAGCAGCTAATTCTTTATAAATATTGACCAAAGAGGGAGGCACTTGGATACCCGGCTGCACCGAAAAGCACAACCCATGAGCTTGGTTTGGGCCGTGATAAGGGTCTTGCCCTAGAATAACAACTTTCACTGAGGCTAAAGGTGTCAGCTCAAAAGCGCGAAACCAATGCGATGAGTGCGGGTAGATAACTTTTTTGGCTGATTTTTCTTGGGCCAAAAATGCTTTCAGGGCTGACATATAGTCAGCCTGAAATTCTTGCCCAAGCCATTGATTCCAATCGTCGGGTAGCGGGTTAGCCATATTACTTCTTCAGTTGATCCGCCAGCGGCTCAACATAAGCAATGCCCATATCCCAAGGAAACTGGATCCAGCACTGCTGAGCCACTTCGGTAAGGTATTGGTCAACCAGAGGGCGTCCTTCTGGTTTAGCATACATTGTCACGAAATGCGCTTTCGGCAGCATTTCACGAACGGCACGAGCGGTTTTACCGGTATCTACCAGATCATCAACCAGCAGCCAACCATCACCATCATGGTCAACGCCCTTCATGATGTCTAAACCGCCTTGATCCATATGATCATAGCTTTTGATACAAACGGTATCGATCAAGCGAATATTGAGTTCACGGGCGATAAGCGCCGCAGGTATTAATCCACCACGGGTAATCGCGACGATACCTTTGAAATCTCGTTCAATTAGCTGATGACAAAGTTGACGCACGTCGCGGTGCAGTTGATCCCAGGAAATGGTGAAGTGCTGATGATAGCGTTCGCTGCTCATAAGAGGCGTTACTCGTCTTCGGTGAATGAACATACCGCGAATACGCTATAGCCAGCGTCGCGAATTTTCTGGGAACCGCCCAGCTCAGGCAGATCAATAATAGTTGCGGTTTCCACCACGTGCCCACCAGAGCGTTGAATTAGATTCGCTGCTGCAAGCATAGTACCGCCAGTGGCAATCAAATCATCCATCAGCAGGATACGGTCATTTTTCTGGAAAGCATCGGCATGAAGCTCAACTTCAGAGTGGCCGTACTCAAGCGTGTAAGTCTCACTGATCGTCTTGAATGGCAGTTTGCCCTTCTTGCGAACGGGCACAAAGCTGCAGCCTAACTCGTAGGCCAAAGGCGCACCGATAATGAAGCCACGGGCATCAATAGCCGCGATGGCATCTAAGTTCATTTCCTGGTAGCGATGCACAAAGCTATCAATCAGCTTACGAAAGGCAGCACTATTTTGCAGGAGCGGTGTGATATCACGAAAATTTACGCCCTGCTCTGGCCAGTCAGGAACCGTGCGAATAACGGACTTAATGTAGTCGCCGTAGATGCTCATCGCGTCTCTCATTGATTAAAGATAAAGCGGGTAATTAACCCAGGAAAAGAAATTTTGCTGCAAACAGTAGCGCCAGCGTTATGACCGCGGGGTTCAAATCGCTGAACCGTCCCGAAAGCGCTTTAATCGCAACATAGCTAATAAAGCCAAGCGCAATTCCCTCAGCAATTGAGAACGTCAGCGGCATAGCCAGGGCAGCGATCAGTACAGGTGCCGCGTCGGTTGGGTCTTCCCAGTTTGCGTGGGCTAAGCTGCCCGCCATCAAAACGGCCACGTAAAGCAGTGCCCCTGCTGTCGCATAGGCCGGAATAGAACCTGCTAACGGCGCAAAGAAAAGGCTAATTAAAAACAGCACACCAACCACAACCGCCGTTAACCCCGTACGACCACCGGAAGCGATACCCGCAGTTGATTCAATATAGCTAGTCGTTGTCGAAGTACCCAATGCAGCACCCGCCATAGACGCGGTACTGTCGGCCATCATAGCGCGACCAATGCGCGGCAACTTGCCATTTTCATCCAGCAGTTTGCCGCGGTGGGCCACCCCTACCAACGTGCCTGACGTATCAAACAGGTCTACAAACAAGAAGGCAAAAATGACGCTTAGCATCGCCACATCCAGTGCGCCCATTAGATCCATTGCCATAAAGGTAGGCGCAATCGAAGGCGGCATCGACATAATACCGCCATACTGGTTATGGCCGAACAGCGTCGCAAGGATCGTGATGCCCAAAATACCGATCATTACCGCACCGGTCACGCGCAGGTAGGAAAGCGCCGTAATAACGAAAAAGCCCAACAAGGCATAAAGTGCGGGTGGCTGGGACAAATCACCCAGCGCCACATAGGTGGCTGGATTAGCGACCACAATACCGGCATTTTTAAGTGCAATCATCGCTAGGAACAAGCCGATACCCGCAGCAATCCCTAAACGCAATGAGAGTGGAATAGAATTAATGATCCACTCGCGGATCTTAAAAATACTTAGCATGAAGAACGTCAGGCCGGAGAAGAAGACAGCCCCCAATGCCGCCTCCCAGGTATAGCCCATTCCCAACACCACACCATAGGTAAAAAAGGCATTCAGCCCCATTCCTGGTGCTTGAGCGATCGGGTAGTTTGCCCAAAGCCCCATAACAAAACAGCCGATGGCAGCAGCGACACAGGTAGCAACAAACACCGCGCCATAATCCATCCCCGCTTCCGAGAGAATACTCGGGTTGACGAAAATGATATAAGCCATCGTAAGGAACGTGGTGAACCCCGCGATCAACTCGGTCTTTACATTGGTCTTCTGCTCGGTGAGCTTGAAGTAATTGTCCAGAAGTTTCATGTCGTTTTTATCCTTCGCGCTTACGCTAAATGCGTCCCTTGATGCGAGAAAAGCCGCACATACTACCTAAAGGCTCTACGCGTTGCGAGCGCCTCGTGTGCCGCTAGTGTTGGTGGGAAGTTCTCCCCCACTAATATGAATAGCAAACTTCAGGCCATGAGCTAACCGATTGGTCAACGGTAAGACAAAAAACACAACTAGAGACGACTCGCTAACACCCTTTCGACTGTTTCAACAATCACCTGGGTTTGCGGATCAATCTCGATATTGACCTTGTCGCCTAGCAAGCGATCTTTTAAAACTGTACGCGCCAGCGTCTCCGGTATCAGGTTGACACTAAACTCAACCCCAGCACCATCACCCGCGGGTCGTACGTCACCTACCGTCAAGCTGATACCATCAACGCCAATGTATCCCTTCTCAAATACAAACTTAGCGACTCTCTCAGGCAGCGAAAACCACAATCGACGATTGTTGGGTGCCTCTTCTATTGCCACCACATCCGCCATACAAATAATGTGGCCAGACATGGAGTGGCCACCAATTTCATCACCAAAACGCGCCGCACGCTCTATATTGACGCACTGACCAGGTACAATTGCACCAAGATTTGTCAAACGTAACGTTTCACGCATCAGGTCAAAACTGACATTCCCATCCTCTATCGCAGTTACCGTCAGGCAAACACCATTATGAGCTACCGATGCACCAATAGTGAGCCCCTGGCATAACGCTTCCGGCAATGCGACTACGTGGGTGCGAAACTCTTCCAGCTCTTTAACAGCGATGACCTCAGCCACGCCTTGCACGATGCCAGTAAACATATTGCTACGCCCTCTTTCTCAACACATTAAAGTCAAAATGAGTACTAAAATTCTGTGCAAGCTTACTACTAAATACTCTTCCCGTGTGCAGCCAGCTGCCTTGCCACAAACGTTGCAACGACTTTTTTTCTGGCAACAAGAGCTGCATAAGCAATCGTCAGAACCAATCACTAAAAAAAGCCATTGACTCAGAAAATAAACCTAAATTATTGCATTAAAACATGAAATAGAATGGCACTCATTGACAAGACACCCACCACTCTTTAGACTTTCGCCGCAAATGTAATGACGCCGATTTGTACCCAGATTGCGGGCGTCCACCAAGCTAATGGCTTGGTGAAGTGCAGCTAAAAGGGTGTGTCCAGCGTTGATGGCCACCCGCAAGGGTGGCCTTTTTTTATTTCCCGCCCTACGCTTGCTCCCTCGCACTCCGTCTTCGGCCTACCGTTAAGGCAGACGCTATGATTGAAATTAGCAACGTTAGTAAAACCTATGGCACTGGCAATAGTGCCGTTCATGCCCTAAAAGATGTCAATTTAACGATTCCCAAAGGCACCATTCACGGCGTTATTGGCCTTTCGGGCGCAGGTAAGTCGACCCTTATTCGCTGTGTCAACCTACTTGAACGCCCAAGCACTGGCAGCGTATCAGTCGATGGCCAGGAAATGACCCGCCTTAGTCGCGGCGAGTTAAACCGTGCCCGACACCGTATTGGAATGATTTTCCAGCATTTCAATCTGCTAACAACGCGTACGGTATTTGATAATGTGGCACTTCCCCTTGAGTTAATGGGCGAAAGCCGCAGTGCTATAAAAGAGCGCGTATTGCCGCTGCTGGAGCTGGTGGGCCTGGCTGATAAAGCCAAACAATACCCAGCCCAGCTGTCTGGTGGTCAAAAGCAGCGCGTTGCCATCGCCCGCGCACTGGCCAGCAAACCCAACGTCTTACTGTGCGATGAAGCCACTTCCGCACTAGACCCCCAGACCACCAGCTCTATTCTTGAGCTGTTGAGAGAAATTAATCAGCAGCTCGGCATCACCATTTTGTTGATCACTCACGAAATGGAAGTTGTGAAATCTATTTGCCACCGAGTAAGCCTCATTTCCGACGGTGAGCTAGTGGAAGACGCCGAGGTCGGTGATTTCTTTACTGCGCCTATCACACAGTTGGGTAGGGAATTCCTGAACGACTTTTTGCAGCTAAGCCCACCTAAAGAACTGATCGAGCGTTTAAGCGATACACCGAGCGAACATACTCATCCCGTCGTGCGGCTAACGTTTTCGGGTGATGCTGTTTCGACGCCGCTTATTTCACGCTTAGCGCGGGAGTGCAGCGTTGATGTCAGCATCCTCCAGGCAAAGGTCGAGTCCATTCAAGACCGCACCTTAGGGCTGATGATTGCAGAGCTGCTCGGCAGCCCCGCTCAAACTCAGGAAGCAATGGCTTATTTAGAAGCACATCAACTACAGGTAGAGGTACTTGGTCATGTCCAGCGCAATGTTTGATCTTATTTTACAAGCCACGCTGGATACGCTCTACATGGTGGCTATTTCAGGCGTGATCGCCACCCTGCTCGGCCTGCCACTTGGCGTCATGCTCTACGTGACTCGCCCTCGCCAGATATTAGCGATGCCAGCACTCAATCAAGTGCTAGGCATTGTTACCAATGTTGGCCGCTCAATTCCGTTCATCATTTTGATGGTGGCGATCATCCCGTTTACCCGCATGCTGGTCGGCACGTCTATTGGTATTAATGCCGCCTCAGTGCCGTTAACTATTGCGGCTATTCCATTTGTAGCTCGGCTAATCGAAGGGGCGCTTAACGAGATATCCCCGGGGCTTATTGAATCTGCTCAATCAATGGGCGCAACGCCTTGGCAGATCATTACCAAGGTACTGATCCCTGAGGCAAGGGGCGGCATTATCACGGGGCTGACGATTACGTTAGTGACACTGGTCAGTTACTCTGCCATGGCGGGCGCCGTAGGTGGCGGTGGCCTGGGCGATTTAGGCATTCGCTATGGCTACAACCGCTTCAACCCCACCATTATGTTAATTACCGTCGTTATACTGGTGGTGATGGTTCAAGGCTTCCAAAGCCTGGGCGACTATTTAGTGCGTAAAAGTGATCGCAAGTGACGATAGTCTGCGCCTTTTATCGGCATAGCCGAATATAACTAAAACGCATTAGAATTTTATTTCTTATTGCCGCATAATCACATCCAACCTTTACCGAGCCACAGGAGTGACACCATGCAAAAACTACTTATCGGCAGCCTGACTGCCTTAGCACTTGCGGTTAACGTTGCCAACGCAGAAACACGCACCATCAAAATGGGCACTGTGGCAGGTCCGGAAACCGAAGTTATGGAAGTGGCGGCTCGTATTGCCAAAGAAGAGTATGACCTAGACGTTGAGATTATTGAGTTCACCGACTACGTCACGCCGAATGCTGCCCTCGCCGATGGCAGCTTAGACGCCAACGCCTATCAGCACGAACCGTACCTACAGGCGATGGTCAATGACCGTGGATACGATCTTGCCATTGCGGGCTACACCTTCGTTTACCCGATCGGCGCTTATTCTGAAAAGTACGACAGCATTGAAGCGCTGCCCGATGGCGCTCAAATCGCGCTGCCCAACGACCCATCTAATGAAGGGCGTGCACTCATTCTGATGCACAACCAGGGCCTGATCACACTTAATGATCCGAGCAACCTGGAAGCTACCCCCATCGACATCGCTGAAAATCCACGCAACTTCCGTTTCCGCGAAATTGAAGCGGCACAACTACCCCGTGTACTACCAGACGTCGACATGGCGTTCATTAACAATACGTTCGCCCAACCGGCTGGCTTGAGCCTGAGTGACGCGATCATCAAGGAAGGTCCTGAATCTCCCTACGTTAACTTGATTGCGGTACGGGGCGGAGACGAAGATCGTGAAGAAATCCGTCAACTTGTTGACGCTTATCAGCGCGACGAGGTCATCGAAAAAGCAGAAGAACTGTTTAAGGGCGCAGCTGTACCCGGCTGGATCGAATAAACAGCACGGTTTTCTCTATCGATGTAATCAGGCCAGCCTTAGGGCTGGCCTGATGTGTTTAATCCTATAAGGAATTCGTATGCATAGTGTTGATTATGCGTTGCTTAATCGGCAGCTTGAAGCTCTGCTAGACACACGCGACTGGCTAACCAACAGCGCACAAACCTGTGCCTTTATTCAACATGCCCTGAGCGACATCAACTGGGTGGGGTTCTATTTGCAGCGCCAGCCCAACCAACTCAGCCTTGGCCCATTTCAGGGCAAACCTGCCTGCCATCCAATCCCCTTCAGCAAAGGCGTTTGCGGGGCTGCTGCCCGCCAACAAGCTACCCAACGGGTTGATGACGTTCACTCTATTGCTGATCACATCGCCTGCGATGCTGACTCTCGCTCAGAGCTCGTTGTTCCCATCGTGATCGACGGCTATCTCTGGGGAGTACTCGACCTAGACAGCCCCCAGCACGCACGCTTTAGTCAAGAAGATCAGGCGGGTATTGAGGCACTGGTGGCTACGTTTATTCGCCAGACTGACCTCCCCCTCTTTATCGACTAGCTTTTTATCGACTAGCTTTATCGATTAGCCATAAAAAAGCCCCATGCTAAGCATGGGGCTTTTAAGTATTTGGTAGGACCAGGCGGATTTGAAC
>NZ_JABUZF010000091.1:0-14487 GCF_014897885.1 Halomonas sp. 3D7M
GAGCAACAGGGAAAGCCAATAGCATACCGACTAGCGTCATTAGCAGCTGAATTGCTGTCAGCCTGAAGAAGTAAGCTTTTCGTCGTTGGGTCTCAAGTCGCTGCATAATTCTTCAGATAGATCTTCAGCACATGATTCCCCAGCACAATAAATGAGTCACGCTTACAACTTGTTGCTCAATAAATCATCCGTCACCTGCACAAATCTTGCGCGATTATAGGGAAGCGCTATCATACCTTCAACCGAAGTTGCGCCGATTTCGCGCGATTAAGTGTCGACTTGCGACCAAAGGGCTAAAATAAGCGCCTATTTAGTAAGCCTGCTATTTAATATGCGCTAGGATCCCATCGAGCTCTTCAAGACTGGTATAACGAATTGTCACTTTCCCCTTCCCTTTTTGCCCGTGATCAATAGAGACGGGCGCGCCAAGTAATTCCCCCAGATGTGTTTCAAGTCGTGCAACATCCGGTGTTTTAGCAGTACGTGGCGGTGTCTGGGTAGGCGTCTGGTTAACTTGTACTTTTTTAACCAACGCTTCTGTGTCACGAACGGTCAAATCATTATTGACCACTTCATGGGCAATTTGGCGTTGCTGGGTACTGGTAAGCGATAGCAGGGCTCGCGCATGTCCCATATCTAAATCGCCACGTTCCAGCAGTGTTTGCACTTCAGGATCTAACGCTAACAAACGTAATAAATTGGCGACTTGAGTGCGTGATTTACCAACTGCATCAGCAATTTGCTGCTGGGTAAGCTCAAACTCATCGCCAAGGCGCTTTAAGGCAAGTGCTTCTTCAATGGCATTAAGGTTTTCACGCTGAATATTTTCAATCAGCGCCAGAGCAAGTGCTACTTCATCACTGACATCGCGAATAACGGCGGGAATAACATCTAATTCAGCCAACTGCGCAGCACGCCAGCGGCGTTCACCCGCGATAATTTCATAGCGGTTTTCACCCACTGGGCGAACCACAATAGGCTGCATCACCCCTTGTGCACGAATGGAATCGGCAAGCTCTTCTAATGCTTCTGGCTGAATATCCCGACGCGGCTGATATTTACCACGGGTAAGTTGGCCAAGAGGTAACCGTTCTAGCCGTTCAGCCGCCGCTTCTTCCGTTGGTGCTGCAGGCAACAGTGACGTGTCTGCACTATCCAGCGTCACGCCACCGGTAAGATCTAAACTGTCACGACGACGGGCGCCCGCACCAATCAGGGCATCCAGGCCACGTCCTAGCGCGCGTTTACGCGTCATTCGCTTCCCCTCGTACTTTTTACGTTACAGCGATAGCCGCCGGATCATCTCTTTTGCTAGCACACGATAAGCCTGACTACCTCGCGAAAAACGCGCGTATTGAGTAACAGGTAAGCCATGGCTTGGTGCTTCAGCAACCTTCACATTGCGCGGAATGGTTGTTTTTAACAGCGCATCGCCAAAAAAATCTCTCAGCTGTTTGTCGACTTCACGCGTCAAACTGGTGCGCTTGTCGTACATAGTACGCAGAATGCCAGAAACGGCTAGATCAGGATTAACGCTCTGTTTAATCTGCTCAACAGTATCCAGCAGCGCTGATAGCCCTTCCAATGCGTAAAATTCACACTGCAAGGGAATAAGCACACCATTGGCGGCTGTCAACGCATTCACGGTAAGCATATTCAGCGACGGCGGGCAGTCAATGAGGACGACATCATAGTCATCTGCCACCGTCTGCAGTGCTAACGACAAACGACTTTGCCGCTGGTCACTATCGAGCAGCTCTACTTCAGCGGCTGTTAAGTCGCCATTACCTGGTAGGACGTCGTATTTCACTGGAAGTCCGCGAACAATGGCATCGCTTGCGGTTGTTTCTCCCAGCAACACATCAAGTACACTTTTTTCGAGTGCGTACTTGTCGATGCCACTGCCCATGCTGGCATGCCCTTGTGGGTCTAAGTCTACCAGCAAGATACGACGATCAAGTGCTGCCAAACTGGCGGCGAGATTAACGGCTGAAGTGGACTTGCCCACACCGCCTTTTTGGTTGGTCAGGGCAATGATCTGGCTCACTACTCAACTCCTTTTGGGGTCAGAATCAACAGCTGCCGCTCGGCCGTCTCGAAGGGTACACGCAGTAGGTGACGCGCCTGGAGCTCAACATAGGCGGGCAACTCCCGCAGTTCATCATCAGCGCCTGGGCCTTTCATAGCAAGCCACTGCCCATGAGCTGCCGGTAGCGCTCGGGTTAGCGAGATAAAGTCTACCAAGCTGGCAAAGGCTCGGGAAATCACTTGATCAAACGTCTGGCCATTGAATTGCTCGACACGCGCTTGGGTTGGCGTGACGTTGGTCAACGCTAACTCCATCACTGCTTGACGTTGAAAGCGAACTTTTTTGCCATTGCTATCGAGTAGCGTTACCTGCAGTTCAGGCTTCATGATAGCAAGCACAAGGCCGGGCAAACCGGGGCCAGCGCCTACATCAAGTATCTGTGGCCCATGAACATAAGGTGCGACAGCAGCACTATCCAACACGTGCCGTGAGACCATCTCTTCAACATCGCGTACAGCGGTGAGGTTATAAGCCTGATTCCACTTGTGCAACAGCGCGAGCAAGCCTAGCAGCTGTTCGCGCTGTTGGGGGGTTACAGTGGCTCCTAGTGCTGATAATCCTTCTTCTAACCGAGGGGCAACGGTTTCAGGCAAGCTGTTAATCAACGGCGTTAATTGACTCATCCGTTAACGACCTCGGTAGTACTGACTAAGCGACGTTTTTTCAAATGTATTAGCAGAATAGAGACCGCTGCAGGGGTCACGCCTGAAATTCTAGCCGCCTGCGCCAGGGTTTCAGGGCGCGTTTCACTAAGCTTTTGGCGAATTTCATTGGATAACCCTTCAACCCGTTGATAGTCCAACTCGGCTGGCAGCGGTGTTGCTTCATGGCGCTTGAGCTTATCGATCTCATCCTGTTGACGGTCGATATAACCCTGGTATTTCGCTTGAATTTGTACTTGCTCGGCAACCGCTTCATCGTCAACATCGCCACTTTCAATGCCAGGCAGCGATGTAATATCTGCATAGCTAAGCTCTGGGCGCTTTAACAAATCACTTAAACAGTATTCTCGGGGAAGCGGCCTACCGGTTTTTTCAGCAATTTTCGCGGCGGCTGGTGTATTGGGCTGCACCCAAACAGTAGCTAAGCGTGCTGTTTCACGCTCGATGGCTTCGCGTTTCTGGCTAAACAACGCCCAACGTTTGTCATCGACTAAGCCAAGCTCACGCCCTTTTTCCGTTAAACGTAGATCAGCATTGTCTTCGCGTAGCAGCAGACGGTATTCCGCACGCGAGGTAAACATGCGGTAGGGCTCTTTGGTGCCCATAGTAATCAGGTCATCCACCAACACACCGAGATAAGCTTCATCACGGCGAGGATGCCACGCCTCAAACTGTTTGGCGCGGCGAGCGGCATTCAAGCCTGCTAGCAACCCTTGAGCCCCAGCCTCTTCGTAGCCGGTAGTACCGTTAATTTGTCCGGCAAAAAACAGGTTGTGGATAAATTTAGTTTCCAGGGAGTGTTTTAAATCCCGGGGATCAAAAAAGTCGTACTCAATAGCGTAGCCAGGCCGTGTGATATGAGCGTTTTCTAACCCTTTAATTGAGCGAACTACTTGTAGCTGAACATCGAAAGGCAACGACGTCGAGATTCCGTTGGGATACAGCTCATGGGTATCCAACCCTTCAGGCTCGATAAATACCTGATGGTTTGATTTGTCGGCAAAGCGGTGAACTTTGTCTTCAATCGATGGGCAGTATCGCGGACCAACACCTTCGATCACACCGGAATACATAGGCGAGCGATCAAGGTTCGCCATGATGATTTCATGGGTGCGCTCATTGGTGTGCGCTATGTGGCAACTCACCTGCTGTGGGTGCATCTCCCGTGAACCAAGGTATGACATAACCGGCGTTGGGGTGTCACCTGGTTGTTCTTCCAACGATGTGAAGTCAACAGTTTTGGCATCAATTCGTGGAGGCGTCCCGGTTTTTAGCCGATCGACGCGAAACGGTAGTGCGCGTAAGCGCTCAGCTAGCGCGTTGGACGGCGGGTCACCGGCGCGGCCACCGCGGCTTTGATCTAACCCAATGTGGATAACGCCACCCAAAAAGGTGCCGGTTGACAGCACAACGGACTCCGCATGGAAGCGGATGCCCGTTTCGGTCACAACGCCTCGAACGGTGTTGTTATCCACAATCAGATCGCCAGCGGCTTGCTGAAAAATGGTTAAGTTCGGCTGGTTTTCCAGCATTCCCCGAATAGCAGCTTTGTAGCGAATTCGGTCTGCTTGAGCACGTGTTGCTCGAACGGCTGGACCTTTACGAGCGTTCAATACCCGAAACTGGATGCCGCCTAAGTCCGTGGCTAGCCCCATTGCACCACCGAGTGCATCAATTTCTTTTACCAGGTGGCTTTTGCCAATCCCACCAATCGCTGGATTGCACGACATTTGGCCGAGCGTTTCGATGTTGTGGGTTAGCAATAGGGTTTGACAACCCATACGAGCAGAGGCCAATGCGGCTTCAGTTCCCGCATGGCCACCGCCGATGACAATCACGTCAAAGCGGTTGGGATAGTTCAAGAGGCACCTCGTCTTGCGCCGTTTGGCACGGATGATGTGAGTCAGTATTGGTTCACTGATTGAGTAAGCCCGCCAGTATAAACCTCCTGTGGGTAACCGTCAGGTTTTTCCACACCCCAAGCTAAGCATCCATCTATTATTAATAACAAAATAAAAATATATAAGAGAAGTACTGTTGATGTTGTAACTACTGGTGTGGACAAAATCTGTTGATAACCCAAATAAGCTAATATATTTCAGTTGCTTAAATTGTTAGTTTTTACATGATTAAACGGAGGAGTAGCTGCGTAGAAGCGGTGCTACTCCTGTGGATGAAAGTGCGACTTACACACAGGCATGACAGACAACGGGTTATCCACCGACCCATACCGAGTTTGTTACCGCACCTGTGAACAAGTGCGATTGGTAGCTTAAAAAGACCTGGTTAGCGCTCATGCTAGGCGTCGTAGAGCGATATGATGGAGCGTGTAAAAAATAGTATCCACAGGCAAAAAAAATGGCCTGTCGCGGTGACAGGCCATTTAACGGGGCAAAAATGGGCAAAAAAGTCAGATTAATTCCGACATTAATGCTTCAAAACACGTGCAAGAAAGGATTGTGTTCGCTCATGTTGTGGCGTATCGAACAGTTGCTCGGGAGGGCCTTGTTCGGCAATTTCGCCTTTATGGATAAAAATAACGCGATCTGCCACTTCACGGGCAAAGCCCATTTCATGGGTCACTATCACCATGGTCATGCCTTCTTTGGCAAGTTCACGCATGGCATCCAGCACTTCACCAATCATTTCAGGGTCAAGCGCTGATGTAGGCTCGTCAAACAGCATCAGGCGGGGTTCCATGGCTAACGCCCGGGCTAACGCCACACGCTGCTGCTGCCCACCCGAGAGCTGGCTTGGGTACTTATCTGCTTGGTCGGCAATACCAACGCGCTCTAACAGTCGTTCAGCGGTCTCTTCGGCATCTTGGCGGCTCCACCCCCGCACTTTCATGGGCGCAAGGGTAACGTTGTCGCGCACGCTCAAGTGGGGAAAAAGGTTGAACTGCTGAAACACCATGCCGACTTCAGTACGGATAGTTTGTAGCGCTTTACTGCTTTTACCGTTGGGCAGTAATTGGTTGCCATCAACATCAAGAGAGCCGGCTTGAAACTCTTCTAAGCCGTTAATACAGCGGATGAGCGTTGATTTACCAGAGCCACTGGCACCGATGATAACGACGACTTCACCAGGCACAATTTCAAGATCAACATTATTGAGTACGTGCAGGCTGCCAAAATGCTTATTGAGCTGCTGCATACGCACAATTGGCGATTGGGTAGAGGTCATTGCACGTTCCTTATTGTCCTGCGAGGCCTCTGCGCTCAATTTGGCGCAGAATCAAAGAGAGAGTCCAGGTGATGGCAAGGTACATCAGCGCCACCATGAAATAGACCTCTAGTGCGGTAAAGGTAGTGGCAATATAAATTTGCCCTTGGCGGACTAATTCACCGACCCCGATAACAGAAAATAGCGAGGTATCTTTGATACTGATGATGCCCTGGTTACCCAGTGGAGGAATCATGCGCCGTAGGGCTTGGGGCCAAATCACGTAGCGAAAAGCTTGAGTTCGAGACAAGCCTAGCGAAAGCGATGCTTCTCGCTGGCCACGTTCGATAGACTGCACACCCCCTCGTACAATTTCAGAGATATAAGCCCCTGAATTAATGGCGATCGCGGCAATGCCGGCAACGAGTGCGTTGATCGGGCCTCCCAGCAATTGGGGTAAGCCATAAAAGATAAACAGAACCTGCACTAAAATGGGCGTGCCGCGAAACACTTCGACGTATAAAACTGCTGGCCAGCGTAGCCAGCGCACTGGGCTAATACGCAATAAACCAAAGAATATGCCAATAAAGAAGCCGATCGCTAGGCCGCCGAATGATATAAGCAGCGTCCAAGGAATACCTGGTAGCAGATATGGGATCGACCCAAATGCGGCCGACCAATCAAACTGAAAGTTAACGTCCACGCGTTATCTCCAGAAAAATAAACAACGACACAGGGCCGGGGGAATAGCCGCCCGGCCCTGAGATGAAAAGCGCTCGTTAGTGATAGCGAACAGCGATGTTATTCAGCGCTGGGGGCTTCACCAAACCACTTTGTGTAGATTTCATCATAGGTGCCGTCTTCGCGCATGGAAGCAAGTGCTTCGTTGGTAGGCTCTACCCACTCGCTGCCTTTATGGAAAACGATACCGTACTGCTGGCCTTCATACAGCGGGCCAACCACTTTGGTACGGCCTTCGCCACGGGTTTGTGAGAAGTAGGCAACGTTAGGGGCGTCGTACAGCACGGCATCAACGTTGCGCCCTAACAGCGCCATGTACATATCGGCGGTGCCTGGATAGGGAGTAATGTCGGCATCTTCACCGAGTTCCTGTTGAAGGAAGTCGTAGCTGGTAGAGCCGATTTTGGTGGCAATGGTGAGACCCGCTAGGTCCTCAAGTGAAGAGACCTCTTCGTTGTCGGCGCGCACGATAATTTGCAGACCTGAGTCATAGTAGGGAGCGGAGAAGTCGACAACTTCGGCACGCTCATCTGTAATGGTGATGCCTGCAAGGGCGATTTCCTGGCTGCCGGTTTGGACGGCGGGAATGATGCCAGAGAATTCCATCGTGGTGAGGTTAACCTCAAAGCCTGCACGTTCGGCGACTGCGTTGATGATATCCATATCGAAACCGATCATTTCGCCAGTTTCTGGATCCATCATTTCAAACGGTACAAAGCTTGGGTCAGTGGCCACATTGACAGTAGGCGTTTGTGCAAACGCGACAGTGGTACTGCCTAAGCCCAGTGCAAGGGCGGTAGCAATGACAGATTTTTTTAGTAGGTAATTCATTCGTTTCCCCGTGTTTTATTTGGTTAGCGACGCGATTTAAAGAAGATTTACGCTTATAAATTCCGTCTGCAACCGTTATTGACCTTTTAACCTTGGCGAGAAACCACCAAGGCGTCAAGTCACGGGGAGGGGGTTGTTACCAACGTTGGTTAGACCATGAAGGAAGCTCCACAGCCACAGGTGGTCGTAGCGTTGGGGTTTTGAACACGAAAACGGGCACCTGCTAACCCTTCTTCATAGTCAATGGTTGAACCCACCAAGTATTGGTAGGAGAGAGGATCGACGACGAGGATCGCATCGCCAAATTCAATTAACGTGTCGTCTTCGGCCACGTTTTCAGCAAAATCAAACCCATACTGGAACCCCGAGCAGCCACCACCGGTGACATAAACGCGGAGTTTCAGCGCAGGGTTAGCCTCTTCTGCTATAAGTGCTTGGATGCGTTTCCGAGCACTATCAGACAATAGTAGAGGCGTTGGAACAAAAGCTTCTGCACCGCTCATGGGTACCTCCCGCGAGCTTTAAGAACGAATAATCGGCATCGGAGTGTGATTATGGGTAATTCCCAGCAAAATGGTCAACTATTGTGTTGGGGTATCAAGCAGAGGGTAGCTCGCCGAGGAGGCGCTTTGAATCCTTCCTTGGACGCTACATTTGCCTTCCCTGGCAAATGACCTCCTCTTTGAGCTGCCCTCTGCATGCTGGTATTTGGTGTGATTCAAGGCATCAACGCTGGGGCGTTGAGGCCCATATTTTCGTCAAAGCCAAACATGAGGTTGAGGTTTTGAATCGCTTGGCCTGATGCGCCTTTAACGAGGTTATCAATGACCGAGAGCACGACTACGGTATTGCCATTACCAGGACGGTGAACAGCGATACGGCAGGTATTGTTGCCTTTGACGCTGCGAGTTTCCGGATGGCTGCCTGCAGGCATGACGTCAACAAACGGCTCGTGAGCGTAACGCTGCTCAAAGAGTGCCTGTAAATCGCCCGGCTCTTCAGTCAGGGTACTATAGAGCGTGGCATGAATGCCGCGGATCATCGGCGTTAAGTGCGGCACAAAGGTAAGCCCTACGGCGTTTGACTGCATATCGCTCAAGCCTTGACGAATTTCAGGCAAATGGCGATGTCCGGACGCACCGTAGGCTTTCATCGATTCGCTGGCCTCGGCTAGCAGCGAGGCAACTTTGGCACCACGGCCTGCGCCGGTAACGCCTGATTTGCAGTCAGCGATTAACTGGCTTGCGTCAATCAAACCAGCTTCCAAAAGCGGCAGATAGCCGAGTTGAACAGCCGTTGGGTAGCATCCTGGTACGGCAATTAAGCGGGCCTTTTTGATTTTCTCACGATGCATTTCTGGCAGGCCATACACGGCTTCTTTTAGCAGTTCCGGGGCGCCATGGGGCTGGTCGTACCACTGGCTCCATTCGGCGGCGTCGCGCAGCCGGAAATCCGCAGATAAGTCGATTACTCGCGTGCCATTGTCGAGCAGTTCGCCTGCTAGTGCATGGGCGACCCCGTGGGGTGTCGCAAAGAACACCGCATCCAGTGCACCCAGTTTCTTGGCGTCTGGCTCGCTAAACGTGAGGGCGTCATAGTGGCCGCGCAGGTTGGGATACATATCGCATACCTTCACGCCTGCTTCCGAGCGCGAGGTAATGGCTTCTACGCTTACCTGAGGATGCTGGGCAAGTAACCGTAACAGCTCAACGCCGGTATAGCCGGTACCGCCCACAATGCCAACCTTAATCACAAACCACTCCTTGCGCATTACGCACAGTCAGACCCAACAATAATTAACAGCCTAATGAGATACCTCAGGCTGTTGAACTGTAGCTAGCTATGATACACAAGAGAGCAGGCGCGTAAGAGCGCTATAGGGAAACAGGCATATGTTCACTAACGCGAACATGATGCGTAAAAGCGAATAATAGGCGCAAGGACGGACGTTGTGGCACGTTTTTCCCGGTCAGATTTCACCTTGGAAAGTTTTCGTCGCCAGCTGGCGAATGTTGATGCCCTGCCTCAGCTGTGTGTGCTGGGGTTAGTGTCTGGGGTGATCACAGGCGCGGTGATGGTGGCTTTTCGCTTATTGCTAGAGGTAGGTGCTGCCCTTTATATGCCTGAGGGCAATCCTGAGGCCTTTGAAGGGCTCGCGCCATGGCTTCGTGCGCTGCTGCCGATAATTGCCGTGACGCTGATTGGCACGCTGCTCTATCGGCAAAAGGCCGCTGCCCGTAAGTTAGGTGTTGGCCATGTTATTGAGCGTCTCACCTATCATCAGGGACGTTTCCCTATGCGCAACTGGCTTAACCAGTGGTGGGTGGGCGTTGTGTCTGTGCTGGGTGGCCTCTCCGCAGGACGTGAAGGCCCTGCCATTCATCTGGGCGCAGCGGCCTCCAGTGGTCTAGGTCTCAAGCTTCGCTTGCCCAATAACAGTTTACGGGTGCTAGTTGCTTGCGGTACGGCGGCAGGTATATCTGCATCATTTAATACGCCAATCGCAGGGGTGATTTTCGCCATGGAAGTGGTGATGATGGAATACACCCTGATGAGCTTTATGCCGGTGATACTCGCCTCTACCATGGGGGCTCTGGTCGCTCAATTGGTGTATGGCAACGAACCGGCGTTTCGCATTCCTGAAGTTGCCCTAGGTTCGTTAATGAATGTGCCTTGGGTGGTCATTATTGGTTTGGTGATTGGCCTATTAGCGGGCGTATTTATTCATCTTTCGCGTAGCCAGTACTTACAGCAGTGGCCACTATGGCTTAGGTTAGGTGCCGTCGGGGTGATAACGGGCGCTGTTGCGTGGTGGTTTCCTGAAGTACAAGGCATTGGTTACGACAGCGTTGCGGCTATGTTGAATAATCAGCTGGCCATTACTGTGTTGTTGGCGTTGATGATCGCTAAGTTATTGATTACTGCCATTACCGTGGCAGGTGGTGTACCAATCGGCATTATTGGCCCCATCTTGGTGGTAGGCGCTGCTACTGGTGCCCTAGGGGGAATGCTGGGCGGTTGGGTATGGCCAGATAAAGCGGCAGACCCCGGCATTTATGCCATGCTGGGCATGGCGGCAATGATGGGCGCGGTATTGCAAGCACCGCTTGCCGCTTTGATGGCGTTGCTTGAACTAACGCATTCGCCGCATATCATGTTGCCTGGCATGCTCGTTGTGGTGGTTGCCTGCCTAACATCTCGTCAGCTTACCGGTTGTGAGGGCTTTTTTATTAGCACGGTGCGCTACGGCTTGCATCCGTTACAGCAGCCTTTAATGCAGGCGCTTTCGCGAGTATCGGTGCCAGCGGTAATGGAGCGCCACTTAGTACGCACAGATCGAATGATTACGCCTGATCAGGCACGGCGTCTGTTGGAAACGAATCCCGTGTGGCTAGTGATTGAGCGCTCCAGTGCAGAAAAACCAGTGCTGGCGCTTAAAGCCGCAGAGCTTGCGCGTTGGTTACTGGAGCATGATGAAGCGCTGCAAGACGAAGCCCCACCAGAAGACGAGTTCATTGATTTGCTTGAGATCCCTGGGCAGCGGCTTGAAATGGCACCTATCGGATTACAAGCAACGCTATCGGAAGCGTTTCTAAAACTTCAGGACAATGCGCTAGGCGCACTCTATGTCGTGCATGGTTATCGGCCAAAGCAGCAGCGAATTTCAGGTATCATTACGCGTGGCGCTATCGAACGTTATTATCACTACACTGACCCCCGCGGTGCTGATTCCCAGCAATGAGCCCAACGCCTAAGGAGAGACCATGTATTTATGGGTAAAGGCCATTCATTTGATGGCGGTTGTTACCTGGTTTGCCGCGTTATTTTATTTACCGCGACTGTATGTTTACCACGCCATGGCGCGGGACACAGGCGATGAGCAAGCGATCACTTACTTTAAAACCATGGAGCGTAAGTTGTACCGTGGAATTATGACGCCATCGATGATCATTGTGCTGATCTTTGGTGGCTGGATGCTTTATCTCGTGCCCGCTTGGTTTAGCCAAGGTTGGATGCACGCTAAGCTGACGCTTGTCGCTCTGTTAATCGCTTACCACCATGTTTGCTTAATTTATTTGAAGCAGTTTGATCAAGCCCGTTGCACCAAAAGCCATGTGTTTTTCCGCTGGTTTAACGAAGCGCCCGTGATTGCGTTAATCGCGATTATTATCCTGGCGGTGGTGAAGCCCTTTTGATGCGCCATCCTCTTCCTCCCGTTGTTTTAGTGTTAGCTGGCCATGACCCCACCGGGGGGGCTGGGTTAGTGGCTGATAGCGAAGCGATAGCTGCCTGTGGTGGCTGGGCAGTCACCATTCCAACCGCACTGACCGTTCAAAATTGCCATAACGTGATACGCACCCTGCCTGCAGATCCTGCTGCAATGCGGCAAATGGCGGAAGCGTTAGGTGATATGCAAATTGCGGCTATTAAGTTGGGGCTGTTGGCTGATGAGGCGACGCTGCGTGCAGCGGAACAAATTATCCGCCGTTTTCCAGGAATCCCCGTCGTCGCAGATCCGGTATTAAAAGCAGGTGGCGGCGCTAAGTTATCCACACCCGCTTTGCAGCAACTTTATATAGATCGTTTATTACCGCTTGTGGATATAGTAACGCCCAATCGGTTTGAGCTTGCTGCACTGACGCCTGAGATAACCGACCCTTTGGATGACACGGCACGTGCTGTTGCGTTGCTGGCGCAGGGTTGCCAAGGTGTCCTTGTGACCGCCACCGACGATCCACTCCCGGGTAATACGCAACAGGTTGTGCATACGCTGCACTCTCCTGACACCACGCGCCAATGGCAGTGGCCACGCTTGCCTGAAGTATTTCACGGATCAGGCTGTACATTAGCCTCAGCGCTTGCGGCTCGTTTAGCCGTTGGTGAGCGCTTACCAACCGCCTGTGAGCAAGCTCAGCACTTTACCTGGGAGAGTTTGTCTCATGGTTATCAGCCTCCTAGCGGACAGTGTTTACCGAAACGCTTGCCACGCCCCGTACGCTTTTGATCTCATTGGCAGTAAGCCATTAATGTTGAGGATGCCATGACCACATCTGCAGAACTGTTTGACCTCGCCAGTCGTCACATTCCGGGTGGTGTTAACTCCCCTGTTCGTGCTTTTAAAGGCCTCCATCGCCCGCCTGTTTTTATGGAACGTGCTCAGGGCGCCTACTTATTCGATGTGGAAGGTAACCGCTACGTAGACTATATCGGCTCATGGGGACCGATGATCACTGGGCATGCCGATCAGGATGTACTGGCCGCCGTGCGAGCACGGTTAGATAACGGCCTCTCCTTTGGTACGCCGACCGCTGTCGAAACCACCATGGCTGATCTGATCTGTGAAATGATTCCTTCCATGGAAATGGTGCGTATGACTAGCTCGGGCACCGAAGCGACGATGTCGGCCATTCGCCTTGCGCGCGGAACAACGGGGCGCGACAAAATCGTCAAGTTTGAAGGTAACTATCACGGCCACTCGGATTCATTGCTCGTCAAAGCGGGTTCAGGTGCGTTAACCCACGGGGAACCTAGCTCGCCAGGTGTACCCGCATCACTGGCTGAGCACACCATCACGCTTTCCTATAACGATCCTGAAGGGGTGGAGGCGTGCTTTGCAGAGATCGGAGAGCAAATTGCCTGCATTATCGTGGAGCCGGTCGCGGGTAATATGAACTGCATTCCTCCCCAGCCGGGTTTCCTGGAAACGTTGCGCCGGGTGTGCAATGAATCCGGCAGTATTTTGATTTTTGATGAAGTCATGACCGGTTTTCGCGTCGCTTTAGGTGGCGCTCAGGCACATTACGGTGTAACGCCTGACCTTACCTGCTTAGGTAAAATTGTTGGTGGTGGCATGCCCGTTGGGGCGTTTGGCGGTAAACAAGAAATTATGCAGAATATCTCGCCGCTGGGGCCGGTTTACCAAGCGGGTACGCTGTCCGGTAACCCGCTGGCCATGGCTGCAGGGGTTGCTCTGCTAACCAAACTAAAGGTGCCTGGTTTCCATGATGCGCTGACTCAACGGGTGCAAACGTTGTGTACCGGCTTGCAAGAGCGTGCCAACGCTGCACGCGTACCGATGATGACCCAATCCGCAGGTGGCATGTTTGGCGTTTTCTTTACGTCGCAATCCCGTGTGGATAACTTCGCTCAAGCCACTGCTTGCAACCCCGATGCTTTCCGCCGCTTCTTTGGTGCTATGCTTGATCACGGTGTGTATCTCGCACCTTCTGCCTATGAAGCTGGCTTTATGTCGAGTGCCCACACGCCAGAAGATATTCAGCTAACGTTGGATGCTGCAGAAAAAGCCTTTGCCGTTATGTAACATAAAGTAAAGCGCCTGCTACACTGCAAGAGCCGCTCCTATTGAGCGGCTCTTGTGGTTAGTGAGGTAACCAAATCATGAAACGGCAACCGGCTTGGCACTCTTCACGTTTTAACGGCATATTGTTAACCGCTGTTCTCACCCTTGGCCTACCGTTAACGGGGATGGCCGCACAGGAGCAGGATATGACTCAGATCCACATCACCATGGGCGGCACACCCGGCGCGGAATTTTCAGCCCAGTGGCGTATCACTCATAACGATGAAACTATCGAGCACCCCGAAACACGCGGCACCGTACCCGCTGAATTTACTTTTGAAGGCACCACGCTTGAAGGTACGGTAAAACTGCTCAGCGAAGATGATCGTTTAGACGTGGATATCTTGAAAGGAAATAACCGTTCGCGCTCCTCTACCCAAGGAAAAGGTGGCACGTTAACGGTAACAGTACGTTAACGATTACATAAAAAAAAATCGAGTAGGAAGGGGAGTCGCCTCCCCTGTCCTCTCACACCACCGGGCATACGGTTCCGTACCACGGCGGTTCATGAAGAACGGTTAAGCCCTCTTACCGTATCCAGTACCGAGATCAGTCCCTGGTCGTAAAACCATTTCCTCGGCAGGGCCTGGTTCATGTGCGATGCCCCGGCGTTCCACCAAGGACCTCGACCATTGCCT
>NZ_JABUZF010000035.1:0-3887 GCF_014897885.1 Halomonas sp. 3D7M
AATGCCATCCGCCCGTTCGCTCTGGGAAGAAAAGCCTGGCTGTTCGCCGATACCTCGCAGGGCGCGAAAGCCAGCGCCACCTGTTACTCGCTGATCGAAACGGCCAAGGCCAACGGACTGGAGCCGTCGGCTTACATCCATCATGTGCTGACGCACATCGCCGATGCAGTTACCCTCGAACAACTCGAAACGCTCTTACCCTGGAATGCAGAGCTGCCAGCTTTAAAAAATGTGGCTCAATACGGTTAGGGCAAGTGGGTCGGTTTAATGGCGCTTACGGATAGACGAGGGGGAGGCTCCTGAGCAAGCAGCTGCTCGGGAGCTTGCAGAGGAGGCTGGCATCGGTGCAGGCCACTTTAAATCTATCGGTGTAACGGATCCTTTTACAACTCTAGTTAGAACAAGAGATCATCTTATCATTGCAACAGAACTCTATGAGCTAGCTGCTAGGCCTCCTGCCGATGATATGGTTGAACCTTTCAATGTTTCTCTTAATACTGCTGTTGAATACGTTTTAAATGGAAGTATTACACATACTACTTCATGCCTTTTGATTTTAAGAGCCGCATTCGAATATCCACAATACGTAAATGCAAAAGTAGCTGGTTTGTAGTGGGTGGTTGTCAGCTTTTTCGCGTTTGAACCAAACGACCTGGATGGGTGCCTTAGCCATGCCGTATCCTGTGGTTATGCTCGGCATAACGCCTATTCGTCATAAAACCATGACGTTACCCTCAAGGGATAGACGTCGTAAGCGGCAGGCCGCTACGCTAGCGTGTTAGACAAACTCAATAGGAGAGAGTGCATGTATATCGCCATGAACCGTTTTCGGATTGCCCCAGGCCGCGAAGAGGATTTTTTAGAGGTATGGCGTAACCGCGATTCTCATTTGGATGAAGTGCCGGGCTTTCAACAATTCCAAATGCTGCAGGGCGAAAGCCAGGAAGACCACACTGTGTTTATCTCCCACAGTGTGTGGGAATCGGAAGAAGCCTTCCGCGCCTGGACCAAGTCAGAAGCGTTCCGCAAGGCTCATGCTAACGCCAAGGCGCCGGAAGGTATCTACCTTGGCCCACCTAAGTTTGAAGGGTATGACGTGGTGCTATAAAGAGTTGGCTACCGCACGTTTAACCCCGTGCGGTAGCGCAAAGCCATTTAGGAAAACTCAGCGGCATTGAGCATTGCGTGCAGCAGCACGTTACAGCCAGCGTGCACATGCTCCGGAGTGGCACTTTCAATTTCGTTGTGGCTAATGCCGTCCTTGCAGGGAACAAAGATCATTGCTGCGGGGGCTACACGGCCGACGAACATGGCATCGTGACCAGCACCGCTGATGATATCCATGTGCGATAGGTTGAGCTGCTCGGCCCCTTCGCGCACTGCATCAACACAGGCTTTATTGAAGTGCTCAGGGGCAAAATCTGCGGTGGGCGTTAATTCATATTCCAGCCCATGACGTTGGCAAATTTCTTCGACGGCCGTCGCTAAGGATTGACTCATTGAGATCAGGGCTTCTGGCTCCCAGTGGCGCATATCCAGGGTCATTTTGACTTGGCCGGGAATAACGTTGCGCGAGCCAGGATGTAGTGACATACAACCAACCGTACCGCGCCCGTGGGGCTGATGATCAAAGGCAATTCGGTTAAGTGCTTGCGTCACTTCCGCTGCGCCCATCATGGCGTCGCGACGTAGATTCATTGGCGTGGGACCCGCATGGGCTTCAAGCCCGGTTAGGGTTAAATCAAACCACTTTTGACCAAGCCCACCGATAACCACGCCGATGGTGGTGTCGGTATCTTCTAAAATCGGCCCCTGTTCGATGTGTGGTTCAAAGTAAGCTTTAATCTCATTTGGTGAGACCTCATCGCTACCACGATAGTGAATGGCATCCAGTGCATCACTCACCGTGACGCCATCGGCGTCGGTGCGTGCCATCATGGCGTCAAATTCAAGCACGCCAGTAAATACCCCAGAACCCATCATGCAGGGTGGGAAGCGACAACCCTCTTCGTTAGTCCACGCAACGACTTCAATGGGTGATTTTGTAGTGATGTTGTGTTCATTAAGCGTTCGTATTACTTCTAGGCCTGAAAGTACGCCAAAACAGCCGTCATACTTCCCACCAGTGGGCTGGCTATCCAAGTGGCTGCCCGCCATGACGGTTTTGGCTGTTGGATCGCTGCCTTCCCGGCGGGCAAAAATATTACCGATATTATCAATGCGGATGGTGCAACCTTCTGCACGACACCACTGGATAAATAGGTCGCGTCCCTGTCGATCAAGATCCGTCAGCGCCTGTCGGTTAACGCCGCCCTTAGCAGTCGCGCCCAGCTTCGCCATGTCCATCAGCGATTGCCAAAGACGGTCGCTGTCGGTGCGTAAGGTGGCTAGCACGGTATTCGGTTCTACAAGCGAGTTCATGAGCATTCCTTTATGAGTTAGCACATATAAAGCTGGCGGCTGACCGTTTTTATTCATTAGTTACCAGCCAGCGTAGAGATAAACGCCTGCTTATTACGTATAAATTTTCTAACGTGAACACAAGAAAAGCGTAATTTTATAAACATGTTCAGTGGCGCATGCTGAGGCTATGTCTCATAGCGATGGAGCTGGACACCATGTTTGACCTACAAAACAACACTACCCCTCAGGCGTTTATTGACGAACAAAACGCTTCTCCCGGCGCGCTTAATCAGCACTATTGGATGCCGTTTAGCGCTAACCGTGATTTCCGTGCCAACCCGCGCATGATTACTGGCGCGAAAGGGCGCTATTACATCGATGACCAGGGCCGTAAGCTGTTTGATTCACTCTCTGGCTTATGGACCTGCGGCGCGGGTCACAATCGTGAAGAGATCCAAAAAGCGGTGGCGCAGCAGCTGGGTACTCTCGACTTTGCGCCAGGTTTTCAAATTGGTCATCCGCTGGCGTTTAAGCTGGCGGAAAAAGTGGCCAGCCTTACACCTGTTGGGCTGGATCATGTGTTTTTTACTAACTCTGGTTCAGAAGCCGCTGATACCTCTGTCAAAATGGCCAAGGCCTACTGGCGGCTAAAAGGTAAGCCCGAGAAGACACGCATGATTGGCCGTGCCAAGGGCTATCACGGGGTGAATATTGGTGGCACCAGCCTGGGTGGCATCGGTGGCAACCGTAAGCACTATGGCCAATTGATGGATGTGACGCATCTGCCGCACACGCTGCAGGCAGGTCACGCCTTCACTCGTGGCCAAGCCGAAACCGGCGCTGAGCTTGCTGATGCGTTGCTTGATCAAATCGCCCTGCACGATGCATCCACCATTGCGGCTGTGATCGTTGAGCCGATGTCTGGCTCTGCTGGGGTGATTGTGCCGCCCAAAGGCTATCTGGATCGGCTGCGCGAGATCTGTACCGCCCACGATATTCTGCTGATATTCGATGAAGTGATCACTGCTTTTGGTCGCAGTGGCGCAACTACCGGCGCAGAAGCGTTTGGCGTTACGCCGGATATCATGAACGTTGCCAAGCAGATCACCAACGGCGCTATTCCTATGGGCGCGGTGATTGCTTCCAGCGAAATTTTCGACACTTTTATGCACGCTGGCGGTGCCCAACACGCCATTGAGTTTTCCCACGGTTATACCTATAGCGCCCACCCTGTCGCTTGTGCCGCTGGCTTAGCGGCGCTTGAAATGATGGAGCGTGACAACTTCCCTGCCCAGGTAAGTGCTATCGCGCCCGCTTTTGAACAAAAGCTGCACGCTCTAAAAGGCCGCAATCACATTGTTGATATTCGTAACTATGGCTTAGCGGGCGCACTTCAATTGGCGCCCCGAGATGGCGACCCCACCATTCGCCCTAGGGATGCCCATTTAGCCTTGTGGGAAGCTGGGTTTTACGTGCGCTATGGC
>NZ_JABUZF010000035.1:3984-23349 GCF_014897885.1 Halomonas sp. 3D7M
CCACCCTGGATTCGTTAGCATAACCGACTGATCTAAACTTCAGAGCGTTAAAAAGAGAGTTTAAATATGAGCGTTGTTTCCCATCTAATTAACGGTGAATTAATCGACAGCCAGCGCACGCTGGACGTGACCAACCCTTCAACGGGTAAAGTGATTCGCCAAGTAGCGGACGCCAGCGCTGCCGACGTAGAGCGGGCTATTGCCGCCGCCCAAGCTGCGTTTCCCGCTTGGCGAGATACGCCACCTGCTAAGCGCGCCCAAGTGATGTACCGCTTCAAGCAACTGCTAGAGGAGCACGCTGACCGCTTGGTGCAATTGGTCAGTGAAGAGCACGGTAAAACCCCTGAAGATGCGATGGGCGAACTGAAGCGCGGCATCGAAAATGTCGAGTATGCCTGCGGTGTGCCTGAGCTATTAAAAGGTGAGTATTCCCATAACGTTGGGCCGGGCATTGATGCGTGGTCCAATTTCCAGCCATTGGGCGTAGTGGCCGGCATTACTCCGTTTAACTTCCCTGCCATGGTGCCGCTGTGGATGTATCCGATGGCGATTGCTTGCGGCAACACCTTTATTCTCAAGCCTTCGGAAAAAGACCCTTCGGCGGCGATGGCGGTAGCCGAGCTGTTGCAAGAAGCTGGGTTGCCAAAAGGCGTGATGAATGTGGTGCACGGTAGTCGCGAAGCGGTGGAAACGCTGCTAGATGCTAAGGCCGTTAAAGCCATCTCATTTGTTGGCTCAACGCCGGTAGCGGAAGCTATCTATTCTCGTGGTTCGGCCGCTGGCAAACGCGTTCAGGCTCTGGGTGGGGCGAAGAATCATGCCGTGGTACTTCCAGACGCCGATTTGGAAAACGCCGCCAACACCCTGATGGGAGCGGCTTACGGAAGCTGTGGTGAGCGTTGCATGGCGATTTCGGTGGCGGTGTGCGTGGGTGACGAGACGGCAGATCGGTTAGTTGAAACGCTGCTGCCTAAAATTGCTGAGCTCAAGGTTGGCCCTGGTACCGATAAAGGCTTGGATATGGGCCCGCTGGTGACGGCAGAGCACCGTGACAAGGTGTTGGGCTATATCGAAGACGGCATAAAGGCAGGTGCGTCACTAGTGGCCGATGGCCGTGAGCTGAAAATCGCGGGTCATGAAGATGGCTATTTCGTTGGTGGTTGCCTGTTCGATAACGTTACTACCGAGATGCGCATTTACCAGGAAGAGATTTTCGGGCCAGTGCTGTGCGTGGTGCGGGTCGGCAGCTTAGATGATGCTATGCAATTGATTAACGACCATGAATACGGCAATGGCACCTGCCTGTTTACTCGCGATGGCGAGGCTGCTCGACGCTTTACCGATGGCATCGAAGTGGGCATGGTGGGTGTTAACGTACCGCTTCCCGTACCGGTGGCCTACCATAGCTTTGGCGGCTGGAAACGCTCGTTGTTTGGCGACCTTCACGCCTACGGCCCTGACTCTGTACGCTTCTATACCCGCCGAAAAGCGGTTTCCCAGCGCTGGCCTTCGGTGAGCGAAGCCACACGTGCCGAGTTTTCGTTTCCCACTAACCAACGTTGACGCCGTAAGCTAACTACGCCATCTTCTCTGCACCACTGCTCAGCGGTGGTGCACTTTTTTGGTGTGCGTATCTTAGTCGTAAAGGGACGAGCAGCGTGGCGAGAACACAGGACGAAATTCGGCAAACCAACGTAAAAAAGATTCTTCAGGCGGCGGAGCAATTGTTTGCTGAAAAAGGCTATGCCGGAGCATCGATGGGGGAAATTGCCCAGTTGGCCGATCTGCCCAAATCCAACGTGCACTACTATTTTTCCACTAAAAAGGCGCTCTACCAGGAAGTGCTGCTAGCGCTGCTGGAAATCTGGAAACAGGACGCGCTGTGCTTCGAACTCTACGACGACCCACGAGTAGTGCTTTCTAGCTATATCCGCGCCAAAATGAATCATTCTCGCTACCGCGCTCACGGCTCGAAAATATGGGCGGCGGAAGTAATGCAGGGCGCACCCATTCTGAAAGAGCGCCTGCGCGATAACTTATACGAATGGGCTAAATTGAAAGAGTCAAAAATTCGCGAGTGGGTCGAGTCCGGCCAAATTAACCCCGTTGAACCGTCCTACCTCCTTTATATGATTTGGGCATCGACCCAGCACTACGCCGACTTCGACTACCAAATCTACCTGCTTAACGACAATAAACCCTTAGACGACCTGCAGTTTGAAAAAGCCGTACAGTCGGTAACCTCGGTGATCTTGCGGGGGATTGGGTTGACGGCGTGAGCAGTACTCAACGACTGAGCTGCACAGACGTATCGAACTTATGCCGTTTTCGCGATAGTAACGTGCGGAACTTGCGCAGGTTGTCGTGGGCATAGAGCACGCTGTCGCAGAAGCGGTCGTACTCATCTAAATCAGCGACTGCCACGATCAACACAAAATCACACTCACCCGTTACTTGATAGCACTGCTTCACTTCAGGGGCGTTGACCGCTGATGTTAAGAACTGCTGGTAGAGTAACTTGTTATCCCGCTCCATGGTGACTTCCACCACCATGTGTAGGCGCTGGCCTAAGGCATCAGGGTTGAGTAGCGCCACTTCACGCTCAATGACTCCCGCATCGCGTAATCGATTAACCCGCTTTAAACAGGCAGAGGGGGAAAGCCCTATTTTATCCGCTAATGCTTGATTGGTCAGGCTGGAATCGCGTTGAAGCTGGTCAAGAATTCTTCGATCAATAGCATCCATGAAATAAAATTCTCTTCCTATGTTTATAAAGAACGAATAGTGATTGTAGGCACCGTATTGGAAAGAAGATTCTGCGTCATCTCCATTATCATAACGTTTGTTAAAACGATGGCAATGAAGGGCTTGATGCGGATCACAATTCACTATTTATTGGCGGTAGTAGGTCGTGTACTGCAAGACGCGCTGCGCGTGTATGTGACATTACTCAAAATCCTGATACCTGCTTTGCTCATCGTCAAAGGGTTAGAGCTACTCGGTATGATCGAGTGGCTGGGGGCGGCATTAGCTCCTTTAATGAGCACACTCGGTTTGCCTGAACAAATGGGTGTTGTGTGGGCGGCGGCGCTCTTCACCAATTTGTACACCGCCATTGCGGTGTTTTTCCAAGTCGTCGGTGAAACGCCTTTGAGTGTTGAGCAGGTAACGGTACTGGGTGCGTTGATGCTGGTAGGGCATTCGCTTCCCGTTGAGGGAGCGGTAGCCAAGCGCGCTGGCGTACCTTGGTGGGGCACGCTGGTTCTGCGTGTGGGCGGGGCTTTATTGCTTGCTTGGCTGTTACACTGCTTCTATTCGTATTTTGGTTTGTTGCAAGCACCCGTTGAATTGGTATGGCAGCCAAGTTTTTCATCAGCACCAACGCTCAGCAGTTGGGCGTTGGCACAGTTGGAAACGTTAGCGCTTATTTTTGTGATTATTTTAGCGCTGATTGTGCTCTTAAAACTTTTAAAAAGGCTGGGTCTAGAGCGTTGGATTCATCTTGGCTTGCTACCGTTGCTCAAGCTATTAGGCATTGGCCGTTCGGCAGCGAATGTGACGGTCATTGGTTTCACGCTGGGGTTAAGCTATGGCGCAGGGCTGCTGATTCGTGACGTGCAAAACGGGGTGCTTAGCAAGCGCGACAGCACGCTAGCGCTGTGTTTTCTCGGCCTCTGCCATAGCGTTATAGAAGATACACTGCTGATCTTAATGCTTGGAGCCGATATAACGGGCATTTTATGGGCACGGCTGTTGTTTGCCGTTATTGTCACCGCGGTGATTGCCCGTTGGCCCAAAGCTACGGGGAATCAGCAATAGGCCGGTACGCTTTTAGAGATGCTTTGAGCTGGCCAATTCTCGGCAAGCCTCCAGTATCTCTTTGGACAGTGACTCATCGTTCAGCGTGCGAGCGATAGCAAGTCCCCCCACCATGGCGACCACTTGTTGAATAATTTGGCGTCGAGTTAGTTGGTCTGCTGGCGTCATTTGACTCACCCTGTCGACAAACCCTTTGAAGAGTAAGGTGTAGGTTGACCGAATAGGGAGGTCTTGTTGAGCGACATCGCTAATCAGGCATGCCAATGGGCAAGGGACTTGCTGGCCGAAAATGTGCTCTTCACTTAGATATCGCTCTATGCCTTGTTCAGGTAAATGCTCTAGTGCTAACCGCTGGGCTGCTTGAGTTGCAGCATGCTTGAGCGCCTGAGTGTATAAATCACTTTTTGATTCAAAGTGAGCGTAGAACGCGCCGCGTGTCATACCTGCTTCTTGCATAACAGTATCTATGCTCACGCCGTTGAATCCATGGTGAGTGAAAAGACGAGCAGCAGCGTGCAATATTTTTTCATGCGAGTGCATTTTGTGCGATTCATCCCACGGCATTATTAACCCCTCCTTGTATTGGCATTGATTAGCTCATTTTTGCTTTATCCAAAATATGTTGTTGAACATATTGTGCCTGTCGTTACTCTTCACTACTACCTATATAAAACGAGAGGAGCGTAATAATGAGCACTTTATCGCAAGAGAAAGGTGTACATATCCTGGGGCCACAATTTAGTACCTTTGTGCGAAGTGTGCAGTTGTGCTGCGAAGAGAAATCAATTCCTTATACGCTTGGTATGTCAATAAACGGCAATGCTATCGACTTACACAGCTCAGAGCATTTACGCATAAACCCTTTTGGAAAAGTGCCTATATTACTTCATGGGGAGCATCAGCTTTGTGAAACGGCTAGCATTTGTCGCTATTTAGATGAGGCCTTCGAAGGCTATCAATTGCAGCCTGAAGCCGCTTGGGAGCGAGCCTTAGTGGATCAATTTTCTGCTTGGCTATCAATCTATGTGGATGAAGCAATTGTGCGGAGATATTTGTTAGAGTTCTATTTCCCAAAAGGGGAGAATGGGACAGTACGGAAAGATTATATCCGAGCAGCTGAGCCGGAGGTTGCTCGAATGTTATCACTGTTAGAGCTTCAGCTAACCAAGCAGCCTTATTTAGTGACTGAATCCTTTAGTGTTGCAGATGCATTGGCCGCGCCGATGTTGGATTATTTAAGTAAGTTGCCGCCTGCTGTACCTTTGTTACAAAAAACGCCGCATTTATCCGCCTACTTAAAGCGGATTCAGGATCGGCCCAGCGCGCGCAATGTATTTGTTGTGGCATAAACAAAGGCGGGCGAGCCACTGTGGCTTTCCCGCACTTATAGCGATTGGTTTGATATGTCGCGAAATCAATAGTCCAAGTAAAGCTTACCTTCACCAGCGATGATCGCTTGCCCAGCTACTGTTACAAACCCTTGCTCTATATTGCCATTGGCGGCGGTGTGGATAACGCTGGGCCGCCCCATTTCAACACCCTGGTGAATCTTGCAGTGTAGGGGCTCTGGTTTGAGTGACGCTAAATAGCCGGTTAAGGCTGCTGCAGCGCTGCCAGTGGCGGGATCTTCACAAATACTGGCGTGCATGCAGAACATACGGCTCCGTATAATCGTCTCTTCGTTATCGTGTTGCTCCATCACATAAAGGTATATCTGCTCAGTGCCGCTGCGCGCAACGGCATCCGCCCATACTGCACCGGCGATTTGAATCTGCTCAAGGGCTGCTAGGTCAGCTAGTTCAATAAGATGAAAGGGCAGCCCGAAAGAAGCAATGATGGGATCGCCAATGACTTGGTGGATGTCTAGCCCCAGTAGCTCAACGGCAGTGAGACGATCAATCGTGCTGCCCGTGACCATGACGGGCTGGGCGGTTTTGAAGGTTGCTCCCTCTCGTTCATAATTAACCGCTAATGCACCGACAGGTGGCTGTAGCACAATGCCTTGCTCGCGGTTGACGAGGTTTAACTCCGCTAGTAGATGCGCGGTACCTACCGTGGGGTGGCCAGCAAACGGCAGCTCAGCCGTGGGTGTGAATATCCGCATAGGGTAGTGATTAGCCGTAGTCGGCGCGCCTAAAAATACCGTCTCTGCCAAGTTAAGTTCATTGGCAATTGCCTGCATAGTGCTGGTTTCAAGCTCATCGGCATCTAAAAAAACTGCCAACTGATTGCCCGAAAAAGGCTTATCGGTAAACACATCCAACAGGTAATACTCAGCAGTTTTCATAGGGACCTCTTTTGCATGACGAGTGCTGCCAAAACGGTTTACAACCCTCTTTTTGCGCCTGGGTGCGAGTGATTCCAATATCTTCCAGCAGTCGGTCATCAAGGGTTAGTAGCTGACGGCGGCTACGGCGGCGTTGATGATAGTGACGTAACTGACAGCGAAACTGAGTGAGGCTGAAGCGTAGCATGGCAGTTCTCCTTGATGACGATGTGCTCCACCAGATTACGCAGCCATGCTAGGTCAATACAGATATAGGCTTTTCTATTTTAAAGATACAGATGGTATATGTTATACCTCTGTATGATTGCTGGGCAGGGTATCTGTATTGTTTTTAAAACGTCTTCAAGAACGTTTTGAAGAGCGATTTTAAAAGCATTTCAAAAATAGAGGGCTGGAGTCATGACGCGCTACGAAGAGGTCGCTTGTATTTTGCGGGAGCGAATTGAGCACGGTATTTACCGCGTGGGGGATCGCCTGCCTTCTATTCGAGCGGTATGTCAGGAGCTTGATGTCAGTATCTCGACGGCTCAGGAAGCCTATCGGCAACTGATGGATGTGTCGCTGATCGAATCACGGCCGAAATCGGGCTACTTTGTACTTCCAAGCAGAGTGCCTGCGGTGCTGCCTTCTGTCTCTCGTCCTGCGCAGTGCCCGCTGGATGTCTCCCAATGGGATCAAGTATTAGAGCTGGTCGCTACCGAGCGTGACGATAGTCGGCTGCTGCTTGGGCGCGGTGTGCCGAACCTGGCTTATGAAACGCTTAAGCCGCTGTCGAAAACACTGGCGGGGCTGCACCGTAAGAACGATCTGAATGGCTTTAACTACGACAAACTGAGTGGTAGCCCCGAGCTGCGTCAGCAGGTAGCGCGGCTGGCCATTGCCTCCGGCTGTTTGCTGCACCCGGATGACATCATGATCACCACCGGCTGCCAGGAAGCATTGTCGATAGCGCTGCGCACCCTTACTCAGCCTGGCGACGTGGTGGCCGTGGACTCGCCTAGCTTTTACGGCACCATGCAGATCCTAAAAGCCAATGGCCTGAAAGCGTTGGAGATTCCTACTGATCCGCAAACGGGCATTAGTTTGGAAGCGTTGGAAATGGCGCTGGAGCAGTGGCCGATCCGTGCCATCCAGGTCACTCCGACGTATAACAATCCGCTGGGCTACACCATGAGCGAGGCGCGCAAACAGGCGCTGTTTCAACTCGCCCAACGCTTCGACGTGGCCATCATTGAAGACGATATCTACGGTGATCTCTCCTATACCCACCCAAGGCCGTTGACGGTGAAGTCTTTCGATGACGATGGGCGGGTGCTGTTATGCAGTGGCTTTTCGAAAACGGTGGGGCCAGGGTTACGAGTGGGTTGGCTGGCGCCGGGGTGTTATCGAGATAAGGCGCTGCATATGAAGTATGTCTCTACCGGTGCCTCGGCCACATTGCCGCAGTTGGCGGTGGCGGAGTTTGTCGCCAAAGGCCACTACGAGCGTCACCTTCGCTATGTTACCCGCCAATATCAGCGCCAACGGGACATCATGATCAACTGGGTGCAGCGCTATTTTCCAGAAGGCGCGGGCATCAGTTATCCGCAAGGCAGTTTTTTGCTATGGGTGGAGTTACCTGCCGCCGTGGACTGCGTACGTCTTAATGAACGCTTAGCCAAGCGCGCCATCCATGTGGCTCCTGGCTCGCTATTTTCAGCCTCGGGCAAGTTTCGCCAGTGTTTGCGACTTAACTACGCATTTACGCTAACACCGGCCATTGAAGATGCCGTGCGCACCGTGGGAGAGCTTGCCACCGAGATGGTGGAGGAGGCACAGCGGTATGAGGTATCGCTAAGTTAAAACGCTTCTTGAACGGTACGCCATACGCACATACCAATGAAGTAAACGGATGCAATGCCCCACCCCCATAGTGCCCAAGCGGCATGTTCGGGGCTTGAGAGCACCAGTGACGTTGTACAGGCGCACCATAATAGCGTGACGGCGATATTGAGTGGCATGAACTGACGAACACGAAACGGATGCAGGAACTTCATCTTGGTCACGGTAAGAATGGCGAGAAAAACGATAGATGCAAAGGTGATGAAGGGCGGTAAATCGAGAATATAAAAATAGGCCGCAGCAATGTTCCAGGCAGCAGGAAAGCCAACAAAGTAATTATCCTGGCTTTTCATATTAGTGTTGCAGAAACAGAACATCGATGACAGCAGAATGATAAACACTGACAGCAATTCGAAATTGGGCGGTAACTCTATAAAGAAGTAAATGAACAGAGCGGGAATAAATGCCCAGGTTAGATAATCGATGACCATATCAAGCGTCGAGCCATCGAAGTGGGGCAGGATGGTTTTTACTTCATACTTACGCGCCAGAGTGCCATCGAAACCATCGACCATCATCGCCGCGCCAAGCCATAGTAAGCAGGCGACTGGATTGTTGTCGATCAGCGAGAGCAGCGCCATTGTGCCGAGCAGTACGCCGCTGGCCGTGAATATATGCACGCTCCAAGCTTTCCATATCGAAGCGCGGGATTCTGTGTGAGAAGAGAGCGTTTGGACCACGTTGACCCCATTGGGAACGTGATGTCCCCTTGCTGTTCGGTGTATAGATGAGTGTGTAAAAATCATACCCTACTACAAGACGGCACCCAGCGAATACGTAGGCCGGCCATCTGGGCATGGCACGTTTGTGCAAAAAGTATAGTGTCTTGTGCCTCTGTTGCTACTTTGGTCGTTGAAATTGCTGCCTTGCCTGTTCGACTTGTTCTCGAGTGATGCACGTCAGCGAGTGATCATTGAGTAGCCCCATCGCCTGCATAAACGCAAATGCAGTGGTTGGACCAACGAATTTCCAGCCGCGCTTTTTCAAATCTTTAGCCAGTGCGATGGATTCAGGCGAGGTGGTCTGAGTTTGTGGTGCGGCAAGTGAGTCGAGGGTTGGCTCGAAACGCCAGAAATATGTGGCCAGTGAACCTTCCTGCTTGACCATTTCCAGCGCCCGTTGGGCATTGTTAATCACCGCCTCGATTTTGCCACGATGGCGAATAATGCCCGCGTCCTGCAGCAAGCGCTGCACATCCTCTTCGCCAAAGCGGGCAACGTGATGGAAGTCGAAATGATGGAAGGCAGCGCGAAAGTTCTCGCGTTTGTTGAGAATGGTGCGCCAACTTAAGCCCGACTGAAAACTTTCCAGGCAGAGCTTTTCGAATAACCGCTGGTCGTCAACCACCGGAAACCCCCACTCGTTGTCATGGTAGGGCAGAAATTCGGCGGCACCGCCACACCACTGGCAGCGTGGCAGGTTATCAGGGGCAATAAAGTCGGACATAGTAACGCCTCAGATTGTGTTAAACATACTGTATTCCATTGGCGATACGTTGTTTACTGAATGTTTCGAATACCCGTGTTGGAAAGTAGCCAGCCCACTACGTAATACGTTCAGGAGGTAGCACTATGACCAAGGTTCGCGCAGCGACCATTGACGATCTTGATGTCTTAACCGAGCTATTGGATGGCTATCGGCAGTTCTATAATCAGCCGAGTGATGTCGGTGCGGCGCGGGATTTCTTGCGTCAGCGCTTTGGGCTGGCGGATTCGCGCATTTTAGTGAGTGAAAATAGTGACGGTAATCTCACTGGTTTCGTGCAACTTTATCCTGGAGTTTCCACGGTGGGCTTGAATGCGCGTTGGACGCTAAATGATCTTTTTGTGTTGCCGGAGTGTCGCGATAAGGGCACGGGAAGGGCGTTAATGGAAGCCGCCACCCAGCTGGCTCGCGAGCATGGAGTCGCGCGCTTAATCCTTATGACGCAGGTAGAGAATGAGCGCGCCCAGCACCTTTATGAGTCCTTGGACTGGCAGCGCAACACGGCGTTTTACGGTTATCTGCTGGATTTGACCTCCTCACCGCCCTGAAGGACGGTGATTCCTGGTTGTCGCCTTCCAGGTTCCTGCTTCGCAGCCCGTTGCCCTTGGTGATGGCACCTCTGGTCTTACACAAGCTCCACAGGCTTAACCTCCCGCAAGCCCTGCGGTAGTCTTTTCGTGCTGACGGAGCTTGTCAGCGCCCACCAACATCGCCTTGCCCGATTGCAAAATATTTCGAGCGGCATTTACGTCGCGGTCAATGCCTTGGGTGCCGCAGCTTGGGCAGTCCCAGGTGCGTACGTTCAGCGGCATGTTGTCGGTGATATGACCACAGTGAAAACAGCGTTTCGAGCTGGGATACCACTTGTCGATCTGGACGAAATCGCGTCCGTACCGTTCTGCTTTATACGTTAATTGCTGGGTGAGCTGGTGCCAGCCCACGTCGCTGATGGCCTTGGCCAGTTTGCGGTTTTTGACCATATTCTTAATCTGCAAACTCTCGGCGGCAATGACTTGGTTCTCGTGAATAAGCTGCGTAGAGAGTTTATGGGTGGTGTCACGGCGCTGATCGGCCAGCTTGGCATGCACCTTCGCCACACGAAGCCGCGCCTTGGCGTGGTTGTGGGAGCCTTTTTGCTTACGTGACAACCGGCGCTGCGCTCGCGCCAGCTTGTGCTCGGTGCGGCGTAGAAAGCGTGGATTGGGGATTTTGTCACCGTGGCTGGTGATGACGCGGTGGGTTAGCCCCAGGTCAATACCCACCATCTTGGGTGTCACCAGCAGCGGCGTCATGGCTTCTTCTACCAGGAAACTGACGTGGTAACGGCCAGCCGTGTCACAGCTGACGGTAATGCTGGTGGGGTGACTGGTAAAATACCGGCTCCAGCGGATGTTAAGCGGGGCTTTGTGCTTAGCCAGCCAAAGCTTGCCATCGCGCCAGCGAAAGCCGTTGGCCATGTAGGTGGCTGACTGCTTGCGCTGTTTTTTCTTGAAGGTGGGATACCGCGCCTGGCCTTTGAAGAAGTTGCTAAACGCCCGATCCAGATGCCGGAGCGACTGTTGCAAGCAGACATTGGACACCTCGGCCAGAAACGCCGTCTCCGGCTGTTTCTTGAGGGTGGTGAGGGCTTTGGCGGTAGCGTTATAGCCCATGCGCTCTTGGCGCTCGAACCACGCATCCGTGCGCTGGCGCAGGAAATGGTTGTAGACGTACCGCACACAGCCAAACGTCCGAGCAAGCTGTTCGGCTTGTTCAGGCGTGGGATAAAACCGATAACGGTAGGCGCGGTGTACGGTGCTCACACTTAAAATCTAGCGCGGTATAAATAGCCGGTCAACCAAGAGGCGCGACGCGCCTCGCGCTATCCTTCCTCGCACTAGAAGTACGAGGTTTGACGCGCAAATTGATCAAATAACGGCAATGATGGCTAATGAGCAGTCATCTTCTAAAGTATTAGCACTCATATATTGACTAGGCGTGCCAAGCCCGGCGTTCAGCCGGGCTCAAACGACAGTGACTTACAACACAGCTTTTTAAGTGCAATACAGGTTTATGCGTTGCTTAGCTTGCGCGCTCGATGCAGGTTTTCCATCGTATTCAGACACGCCTGGGCGGCTTCTTTCCCTTTAGTAACAAAGTGCTGGGTGTAGAAGTCGTGGTGCGTACTGTGCTCATGGAAGTGGTGTGGTGTTAAGACGACCGAGATAATCGGTACTTGCGTATCTAACTGCACGCGCATTAAGCCATCAATGACCGCATGGGCGACAAAGTCGTGGCGATAAATGCCGCCGTCTACCACAAAGCCGGCCCCGACAATGGCGCCGTAGCGGCCACTTTCGGCGAGTACCTTTGCCTGAAGGGGGATTTCGTAAGCACCTGATACGGTGAAGATGTCCACTTGTTCGGCGTTAAGACCGCAGCGTTCTACTTCAGTGATAAATGCTTCATAGGCCTTCTCGACAATGTCGTGATGCCAGTGGCCTTGAATAAACGCAATGCGCTGGGCCGTGGTGTGTGTTGAAAGCGTTAGCGGAAATGTCTGATTCATGGTCATTCTCTTGGATAAGTTGTACCAGAATCAGGGCACGCGGGACCGGTCGTCAGGCAACCGAAAAAGGTGGCTGAAGCCACTTTTAAAGTTGCGTGTCTAAGGTACCGTTCTCTTTCATCCGGACTATCACCGTCGGCTTCGGCTTTTCACCGAATCTGCTGACCTCAAGAAATAAAAAACCGCCTTGAGCGCTCGCGGGCTTAGATGACAAAAATTTATTCAGCCATCATCACCGCCGGTGGGGACTTTCACCCCGCCCTGAGAACTTTGCTGATTATCAGCCCGGCTATATTACGCTTTTTCTAAATACCAAGCCACGGGGGTGTCGTAATCTTTGCGGGGTCGCGCTGCATAATGATCTCACCGTGTCGAACGGAAAGTAGCACCTCGCCCTGAGTACGCAGCACGCTGTAGTCATCCTCACCCTCCAGCAGGTTGAAGCTGGCGGGTTTGCCGACCTCGATACCGTAACGCGCTTCAATATTGAGTGTGCGTGCGCTGTTGTCAGTGATCAGCGACAGCGCCTGGCTGAAATCCTGATAGCCCATCATTTGGCAGATATGCAAGCCAAAATCGAGCGTCCGCAACAGCTTACCGTTACCCAGCGAGTACCAGGGGTCGAAGATGGAATCCTCGGCAAAGCAGACATTAATGCCCGCGGCGTTTAGTTCTTTTACGCGGGTAACACCACGACGTTTTGGGTAACTATCAAAGCGTCCCTGCAGGTGAATGCTTTCGGTGGGGCAGGAGACAAAGTTGATGCCCGAACGTTTGAGCAGCAGAAACAGCTTAGAGCAGTAGGCGTTATCGTAGGAGTGCATCGCCGTCGTGTGGCTAGCGGTCACGCGGCTGCCTAAGTCGTTAAACAGCGCTTCGCAGGCCAGCACCTCAAGGAAACGCGAGTTAGGGTCGTCTATCTCATCGCAGTGCACATCCACCAAACGGTCATATTTGATCGCTAGCTCTATCACCCGCTTCATGGAAGCGACGCCTAGTTCTCGGGTGTACTCAAAGTGGGGAATGCCGCCGACAACGTCCGCGCCGATCTCCAGCGCCTCTTCCATCAGGCGGTCGCCGCCGGGGTAGGAAAGCAGGCCATCTTGCGGAAAAGCGACTACTTGGATATCGATTTTATCTTTCAATTCATCGCGCAAGGCGCATAGGGTTTTAATGCCGATTAGGCTGGGGTCGCTGGTGTCAGCGTGTGTACGCACAAACTGGACGCCGTTGCCTATCAACAGGTTCAGGGTGTTAAGCGCGCGTTCGCGAATATCCGCTTCGGTGAGCATGGGCTTACGCTCACCCCAACGTTCGATGCCTTCAAACAGCGTGCCGCTTTGATTCCAGCTTGGCTCGCCCGCCGTTAACGCGGCGTCCAAGTGAATATGCGGTTCAATGAACGGCGCGCAAAGCAGCTTGCCGCCCGCATCAATTTGCCCATCCCCCGCCGTTTGTGGCGCGTCTTGAGCGGTAATCGCTGTGAACGTACCGTTCTCAATCTCAAGCCGGTAAAGCTCGGGGCGCTGGCGTAGGCGGGCGTTAATGATCTGCATGCTCATATAATTAGTGACTCACTTATTGTTTGGCAGTCGAAGGGGAAGTATCACTTAGCGTAGCGTGGTTTAAACGAAGCAGTACAGCGTAGCTAACTGCCGCTACCACGACACCTACCAATGGGGGGAGCAACGGGGAGAGGTAAGCGGCTCCAGCGCCTAATGCATAGGCGGCTAACCCTCGGCGATTAAAATTGGGTAACTGAGTGGATTCCAGAGTAGGGTAGCGGCCTTTATGTTTGAGCCAGAAGTCCGCCATGATCACCCCGCCCATGGGAGGAATAAAGGTGCCTAGCAGTACTAGAAAGGGAATCAGTAGGTTATACATACCGCCTACTGCCAGTACGGTACCAATCGCTGCGCCACACACCGTGACTAAGCGGCGTTTCTCGGTACGCAGCAAATTGCAGCCCGCTACGGCAAAGTTGTAGATGGTGTTGTCCTGGGTGGTCCAGATATTTAGAAACAGCATCAGCACCGCGATGGTGACAAAGCCCTGCGCGATCAATACATCGACGATGTCCGCCTGCTGGTAAATCATGGTACCCAGTGCGCCGGTCAGCACCATTAAGCCGTTGCCCACAAAAAAAGCCGCCAGAGTCGCGATCACGGCAATTTTCGGCGTCTTGGCGAAGCGGCTCCAGTTAGTCGCTTGGGTGCCTCCGCTAATAAAGGTGCCAATGATGACGGTAATCGCTGCCGCCACGCTCATGCTTTCCGTGGGCGTTTGCTGGCTTAGTCCGGCAAATCCGCGTGCATCCACCAGCCCGGTGAACAGGCTAATCAAGATAAACAGCATCATGGCGGGCACGGCAAAGCGCGAAAGCCAGTCCATACCTTTATAGCCAATCATGGCCGTCACGCAGAAACCAAACCCAAATAGCACCATTAAGGGGATTTCCAGCCATTCAGGCATCCCTGTGGTGCGTACTAACACTAGGGCAATCGTCGCGGTGCCCCAGGCGTACCAACCAATCTGCGTAAAGCCGAGAATAAAATCGGAAAGTTTGCTGCCTTTTTCACCGAAGCAGAAGCGTCCCATCAGCACGGAGTTAAGGCCGCTTTTACAGGCAATGTAAGCAAGAGCTGCCGCGTATGCGCCCAGCAACAAGTTACCCACCAGTATGATCCAGAGCAGTTGGCCAATCGGGAACGATTGGCCAAGCGAACCACCGGCCCACATGGTGGCAGTGAAAAAGGTAAAGCCGAGTAGCACAACGGAAGTGGAGAGCAAGCCCTTACGGGCGCTAGTGGGGACTTCACTTAGCGGATAGTCAGAGTGGTGCATGGGGAGACTCCAGGTGAGTATTATTATCCTAGGAACCTCTGATTAACTATTGCGCTTGGCCATACTGCGTTAAAAATCGCCTCAAAATGCTCATTTACAACCCGTAAACTCCGCTTTTTCGTTGATTTTTTCCTTGTCTGGCCTGCGCTCATCACATTAATCAGAGGCTCCCTTGTTATATAAGCAACCTGCGTGCCAAGCTTAGCTCCCCAAGGCGTTTAAAGCGTACTCTCCAACAACCCCCGCATTAACGTTTCGATCATACTCTCGTACTCGTCTGCTAATGAGAATTGCTGCGGGTCTTGTAACCAATCAAAGCAAATGCCGATTAAAAAGCTATGGTACTGGCGCCGGGCGCTGGCGGGGGTGAGGTCAGCGCGTAGATGGCCGGTTTGCCGGGCTTTCTCAAACAGCTGCTCAACCTGCATTTCGGCATGCTCAGAAAGCCGAGTGATCATGCTGATACGTGGATGATCATCTTCCAGCTTTTCGCAGCGATGCAGCACGATGGTGGCGGCGCGCTGTAACGGAAGATTATGGCAGATAGCGCCAAGCGCACTCAGGGCAATCTCTTGCAGGCATTTGGTGGGGGTGTGGCCCAGTCGCAGAACAGCATCATCGACAATTTCATCGAGCGGCACGCGAACACGCTCTAGCAGGGCATCGAATACCGCCGCTTTATCCTCAAAATGCCAGTAAATCGCACCACGGGTAACGCCTGCTGCTGCGGCAATATGGGCCAATGTAGTACGCGAAACCCCTTGAGCGAGAAACTGAGCTTCTGCAGCATCAAGAATGGTCTCGCGGGTGCGTTCAGCCTCAGCTTTGCGGCGTGACATAGCGGCTCCTAACAAAAAAGTGCACTTATATTGGCATTACTGAATGGCAAAGTCGCCAGTAGGCGATTAGTATACACATTCACTGACATTCATGAATGTCAGTGAATTTTTTATGACTGCGTATTGATAACACCACCGAGGAGTCCGCTGTGCGTAACACTGTGATTCGATTGCTTCCAGCGCTGCTGGCCCTGCTGCTGGCAACAGGTGACGCTTATGCCGAGAGCCAGAATGAACCTCTTCCTCGGCCGGTGAAGCTGATGACATTAGAAGCGTCTGGTGCCGCGCTGCAGCGCCAGTTTCCTGCGCGCGTTGAAGCCACTACACGCAGCAATCTATCGTTTCGCATGGCGGGTGAGCTGTTAGAGATTAACGTGACTCCCGGTCAGCGGGTAACGGAAGGCACCCTGATCGCGCGTATTGATGATCGTAATATGCGCAGTGAATTAGATAGCGCTCGTTCGCGCTTAGAGCTAGCGCGGGCCACTCACGAACGCATGCGCTATACCCTAGAGCGTGGAGCGATTAGCCAAGCACGGTTTGATGAATCAGAGGCGGAGTTGCGTGCCGCTCGGGCGACCTTTGAACAGGCCGAAGAGCAACTGGAAAATACCCAACTGCGCGCACCTTATGATGGTGTGATTGCCCAGGTGCCGGTAGATAACCGGCAGATTGTCCAGGTGCAGGAAACCGTGGCGGTGATTCAGCAGCCAGGGCAGCTTGATGTGATCTTTCATTTACCGCAGCAAATCGTTCAGCAGATACCGCGCAACGACGAGGTGACCCCGTTTGAAATGGCGATGGCCTTTGAAGTGCGGTTTGGCAATAGCGAAAAACCTTACCTTGCGCAGCTGGCGTCTTATACCACCCAGGCCAGCGCCCAAAGTTTGGCCTATGAGGTAACGCTTCGGCTACCGCAGCCCGACGATATCACGCTGCTTGATGGCATGAGCGCCACCGTGCGGCTTGATTTAGGCCAACTATTACCCGCGTCTGAAAGTCTTGTTTGGCATTTGCCGCCTGACGCCATTAGCTATCCAGGTGAGAACTCGGAGCAGGCGGTGGTGTGGCGTTTTCAGGCGCCGGACCGTTTAGAGGCGGTGCCAGTCGAGGTGGGACGTTTAACTTCTAAGGGGTTAGAGGTGAGTGGCGAACTAGCCGCGAATGATCGTGTGGTGGCAGCGGGAGCCCATCGTGTCAGCGCTGATATGCGTGTAACACCATGGGAAAAGGAACAGGGGCTCTAAGATGGTTGATTACTTCTTACGCCACCGGGCCGCTAGTTATTTAATGACCGTGGTACTGCTCTTCGGCGGGGCGCTCGCTTTCACTGGCATGGGGCAGCTTGAGTTTCCTGAATTTACCATTCGCAATGCGCTAGTCACCACCCAGTATCCTGGTGCTACGCCAGAAGAGGTGGAGCAGGAAGTCACCTCGACACTGGAAGAAGCCATTCAGGAAATGCCCGCGATTAAACGTATCAGCTCGGTGAGTTCTAACGGGTTTTCTCAAATTACCATCGAGCTGCAAAGCACGGTGCAAAACGATGAACTTCAGCAGCTTTGGGATTCGTTGCGCCGTAAAGTTGGCGATGCGCAGGCCGCCTTGCCGCCAGGCGCCAGCCAGTCACGAGTTAACGATGACTTTGGCGATGTGTTCGGCTTGATGATTAACCTGACCGGTGATGGCTATGCCATGCCCGATTTGAAAAGCCAAGCCGAGTTCCTTAAGCGTGAACTCGCCTTGGTCGACGGCGTTGAAAAGGTGTCGCTGGCGGGGGTGAGAGAGGAGCGCATTTTCATTGAAGTCGACCGAGAGCGGCTACGTGCGCTGAACATTCCGCTAAGTTCACTCCAGCAATTGCTGAATACGCAAAATGCCGTAGTGGACTCGGGTCACTTGAAGCAGGGGGGGCAGCGTTTCCGAGTAACGCCTTCGGGTAGTTCCGCCGATATTGAGGATTTACGCGCGTTAATCGTTAGTGAAGGTAACGGCGAGCTGGTAAGGCTGAGCGATATCGCAGAGGTTTCCCGTGGCTTGACCGAGCAACCACAGCAGCTTTATCGCGATATGGGGCGACCGGCTATTTCCTTGGGCATCTCGTTTGAAAGCGGCGTCAACGTGGTCGAAGTAGGTGCCCGACTTGAACAGCGGCTTGACGAACTGGAGGCACGCACCCCGTTGGGTATGGAGCTCAATGTGGTCTATGACCAGCCGAGCGTGGTAGATGAGGCGGTATCCGGTTTCTTAGTCAGCCTGATCCAAGCGGTTGCCATCGTCATTGTGGTTCTCATGCTGTTTATGGGCTGGCGCAGCGGCCTACTAATGGGCTTTATTCTGCTGATTACCATTATTGGCACCTTTATGCTGATGCGCATTCACGGTTTGCAATTGGAAAAAATCTCGCTGGGGGCACTGATTATAGCGCTGGGGATGCTGGTTGATAACGCTATTGTGGTCACTGAAGGCATGCTGGTAGGCCTAAAGCGTGGCCAAAGTATTCGTGAGTCGGCGCATCAGGTGGTTCGACAAAACGCATGGCCTCTGCTGGCAGCTACGCTGATTGCAGTTGCCGCCTTTGCACCGATTGGGTTGTCGCCAGATACCACCGGTGAATTTATCGGCTCGCTGTTCTATGTGTTGCTCTATTCACTGCTGCTAAGTTGGCTGACAGCGCTGACGCTCACGCCTTTCTATTTCAAACTGTTGTTTCGCAATGTGGCGCCTAGCAGCACAGATGAAGATCCTTATAAAGGAGTGGTGTACCGCTTATTTAGCCGCGTGATTGTGGCAGGTATCCGGCTGCGTTGGCTAACACTTGGTCTGGTGATGGTCATACTGGCAGGCGCGGTTGTCGGTTTTGGTTCCGTCAAAAATGCCTTTTTCCCTGCCTCAAATACGCCCATCTTCTTTGTTGATTACCGCACGCCGGAAGGCACCGATATTCTGGAAACCCAACGGCGGGTTGCAGAGTTGGAAGAGGTGGTGATGGAGATGGAGGGTGTCCGCCATCTCACCACTGTGGTAGGCGGCGGTGCCCAGCGCTTTACCCTGACCTATGCGCCGGAAGACCGCTATGCCAGTTATTCACAGCTAATTGTTGAAACCGATAACAAAGCGATACAGCAAGCGCGCATGGCGGATATCGAAGCGGTACTTGAGCGCGATCACAGCGATATCGACTATAAAATTGCCCCGCTGGAAGTTGGCCCTGCCCCGAAAGCCAAGATCGAAGCTAGGCTTTACGGCAGCGACCCCGCCGTATTACGCCAGCTAGGTGATCAAGTCGCGGCACTGTTTAGTGATACGTCCAATATGGTCAGTGTCCGCACCAACTGGCGTAACCGTGTTCAGGCCGTGGTGCCAATTTTTGCCGAAGACACAGCGCGACGGCTGGGCGTTACGCGCGAGAATTTGGCGGCCACACTGGCGCTGAGTACGAGTGGTAGTCAGGTGGGCATCTACCGTGACGGCAGCGACTTGATTCCGATTGTCGCTAGAGCGATACCAGAGCAGCGCAACGATATCGATAACGTTGGGTCGCTTAACGTATGGAGCGCCGAACAGGGGCGTTACATCACGGCTGATCAAGTGATGCGTGATGTGACGACCCAGGTAGCAGATCCACTAATCATGCGCCGTGACCGAGAGCGTATGCTGGC
>NZ_JABUZF010000035.1:23414-27361 GCF_014897885.1 Halomonas sp. 3D7M
AGCGTATTGGCTCAGGTCCGGCCTCAAGTAGAAGCGCTTGAATTGCCACCCGGTTATCGGCTTGAGTGGGGCGGTGAATTTGAGACCGCCGGTGAAGCCCAGAGCGGCCTGTTTGCATCGTTGCCACTTGGCTTGGTGATGATGTTTATTATCACGGTGGTGTTGTTTAACAATTTCCGTCAGCCGCTGGCGATCTGGTTTTTGGTGCCGTTGACCATTGTCGGCGTAGTGGCCGCGTTACTGCTAACCGGGCTGCCTTTCTCGTTTATGGCGCTGCTGGGCACGCTGAGTTTGATTGGGATGGTGATCAAGAATGCCATTGTTCTGGTAGAAGAGATCAATGTGCAACTGCCGTTGCACAAAGATCGCTATCACGCCGTGGTGCGCGCCGCCATTAGCCGCGTGCGACCCGTTTCAATGGCTGCGCTAACCACCATGCTGGGGCTGATACCGCTGATTAGTGATGCATTCTTCGCCAGCATGGCGGTCGCGCTGATTGGTGGGCTTGGTGTTGCCACGCTGCTCACCCTTATCGTGCTACCGGTGATCTATTGCGTGCTTTACCAGATCAAGATTCATGAGGATTCATCGAGCACTTAATTCAGCGCAGCAGCGACCTCTTCAACTTGTAGCGCTAAGCTTTGTAGGCCGCCACCGGAGAGGTACCACAGAGCCGGGGTTAGCATCACTAGCTGGGGGGTAGTACCTGCCTCGGCTAGTGTTTGGCGCAGTTGGTCGGCATCCGCAGGTTCATCGCCAATGGCGGCGCTGCGATCAATGACCAGCACAACGTCTGGTTTGATGTCGGCAATGGCATCAGCAGAAAGCGGTGTAAAGGTGCGTTCACCACGGGTTTCTGAGGTCACACTCTCCGGCATGTTGAGCGCTTCCACGCCTAGCACATCGTGAACGACGGGATGTTGGTTAAGCATCAGGTTGCCGCCGTTGTGAGTGACGACCAGTGTCCTGGGGGCATTGCTGAGTGCTTCGCGTAGCGCATCAATCTCTGTATGGAGCGTTGCAAGTGCCCCGTCAGCTTCACTTTCCGCCCCTAATTGGCTGGCTAGCTCACGCACGTTGTCGTCAAAAGCGGCGAGATAGTTATCGCCTTGCAAACTGGTGTTAAGTAGCGGTGCAATATCGCCAAGCTCTTCTTCCCAATCGCCCTGGCGGCCAGTGTAAAGAATCAGGCTAGGTTCGCTAGCGCTGATGGCCTTCATGTCCGGTGAGCGTAGGCCACCAATATCGCTATAACGGTCGCTAGCGTATTGCTCTAGGTAGGCGGGCAGGCTCTGCTTGGGGACGCCAACCACCTGCTCGCTTAAGCCCAGCGCATCTAACGTATCTAGACTGCCTAAGTCGAAGGTGGCGAGGCGCTGCTCGGCATGGGCGCTTGCGCTAACGGCTGAAAACAGCACGGCTGTGGCGAATGTAGTAGCGAACAAGGTAGGCTTCATCGTAGTTCCTTTTATGAGAAAATATTTTATATGCGATAGTTTCTCATAGTCTCAAGGGAAGAGACGCTATGTCGCCTTCTTATAGCGGAACAAGCTGTTGCGCAAAGCGTGACCGCCCTCACAGAGGAGGGCGGTGCTATGAAGACTAGGTTGTGATGAGGCGTTTATAGGACAAGTTTATGAAGCGACACGGAAGGGGTTGCGAGGGTCGTTGTCCCAGGCTAGGAATGGTTTGCCGGTTTCTTGAGGCACCATGGTGATGCAATTCTCCACTGGGCAGGTGATTTGGCATAAGTTACAGCCAACGCACTCGTCTTCGATTACCTCGTAACGGCGTGCGCCATCTTGCTCGGTGAGCTTGGCAATCGATTGGTGGGAGGTATCCTCGCAAGCGATATAGCAGCGACCGCACTCAATGCACAGGTCCTGATCAATCTTGGCAATGGTTTTAAAGTTGATGTCCAGATGTTTCCAGTCGGTGGTTTGTGGCACGGCTTTGCGCGAGAACGATTCAATAGAGTCGTAGCCTTTTTCTGCCATCCAGCGTGAAAGGCCATCCTTCATCTCTTCTACAATGCGAAAACCGTTGAGCATTGCAGCGGTACATACCTGCACGCTGCCTGCTCCCAGGGTGATAAATTCTGCCGCATCCCGCCAGGTGGAAATACCGCCGATACCGGAAATCGGCAGCGTTGGCGTTGCCGGGTCGCGGGCAATCTCTGCCACCATATTCATCGCGATAGGCTTCACGGCGCTGCCGCAGTAGCCACCGTGGGTACTCTGGTGGCCTACCGTGGGTTTGGCGACCATATTGTCCAGGTCGATACTGGTGATCGAGTTGATGGTGTTGATCAGCGATACCGCATCGGCGCCACCCCGTAGCGCGGCCTGGGCACCCACTCGAATATCGGTAATGTTGGGGGTGAGTTTTACAATCACCGGTTTGGAGTAGTGCTTCTTACACCAGTAGGCAACTTTTTCGATCAGATCGGGATTTTGGCCGACCGCCGCCCCCATACCGCGTTCCGGCATGCCATGAGGGCAGCCTAGGTTGAGCTCGATGCCATCTGCGCCCGTTGCTTCCACGAGTGGCAAAATATAGGCCCAGGCTTCTTCATTACAGGGCACCATGATAGAGACAATCAGCGCTCGGTCGGGCCAGTCTTTTTTCACCTGGGTAATTTCTTGAAGATTGATCTCCAACGAGCGATCGGTAATGAGCTCGATATTGTTGAAGCCGATCACCTCGCGGTTTTTGCCATAGTGAGCAGAGTAACGTGAAGAGACGTTCACCGCAGGTGGCTCTTCGCCAAGGGTTTTCCAGACGACGCCGCCCCAACCCGCGTCATAGGCGCGTACTACGTTATAGGCTTTATCGGTGGGGGGGGCAGAGGCTAGCCAGAACGGGTTCGGGGCTTTGATGCCCGCAAAGTTCACCGACAGGTCAATGCCGTTCACCACGCTATCGCCGCTGTTTTTGTTACCCGGTGGTGTGAAAGGAAGTGTGTTCATGCGGCCTCCTGCTTGGCGGCAAGCGCTTGGTGAATGGCATGGGCAGCCAGTTTGCCGTGTTGAACGGCTTGAACGGTGAGATCTTGGCCGGAGTTGACGCAGTCGCCACCCGCGTAAACATTGGGCATTGAGGTGCGGAAGAATGCATCAACTTGGATACGTTCGCCGTCGCGGGCAAGCTCTCTGGCGGCTTCATCCGTCAGGCTAGCGCTATCAAAGCCTTGGCCAATCGCCTTGAAGATGGCATCGGCGGCAAGGTCGAATGTTTCACCAGTGGGTGTTAACTGACCAGCCTGATCGTGGGTCTTGGCAAAACGCATACCCGCCACGCACCCTTGGTCATCCAATAAAATTTCGTCTGGCTGGGCCCACGTCACCATGCGTACGCCGTTAGCTTTGGCAATTTCTTGCTCATGATCGGTAGCAGACATCGCCTCTGTGCCGCGGCGGTAGACCAGTGTTACCTCTGTTGCGCCAAGCCGGGCCATTTGAGTCGCCATATCAATGGCGGTATTGCCTGCGCCGATCACAATGCAGCGCTTGGCGACAGGTAAGCTCTCTAGGTCTTTGGTTTGGCGCAGGGTTTTAATGTAGTCAACGGCGGGCATCAAGCCGGGAGCATCATCTCCAGTGAGCCCTAGGGCACGGCTGGCACCAAGACCTAAACCGAGGAAAACGCTATCAAACTGCTGGTGCAGCGCCGCAAGCGACAAATTATCACCGAGGCGCTGGCCGTACTGAAGCGCAATGCCGCCTATTTCTAGTAGAAACTCCACTTCTTTACGGGCGAAATCATCGGTCATCTTATAGCGGGCGATACCGTACTCATTCAGCCCGCCTGGTTTTTGTTCGGCCTCAAAAATGGTCACTTGATGGCCTAGCATCGCCAAGCGATGGGCACAGGAAAGGCCGGCGGGCCCCGCGCCTACCACGGCGATATGGCGGCCGCTGTTAGCCGCCCGCTTGAACGGGTGGCTT
>NZ_JABUZF010000035.1:27472-71975 GCF_014897885.1 Halomonas sp. 3D7M
AGAGGATTTCAGTGGGGCACACCCGGGCGCAACTGCCACCTAAAATGTTGGCTTCCAGAATGGTTTCTGCGGCGCCATTAATGTTGTTTTCGCTGATTTGGCGAATAAAGCTGGGGATATCAATATCCGATGGGCATGCCTCAACGCAGGGGGCGTCGAAACAGTACAAGCAGCGCTGGCTTTCGATCATTGCTTGGCGGTGGGTTAACGGCGGATGGAGGTCGCTAAAGTTGCTTGCCAGTGTCGGTGGGTCGTAGGTGCCGACCTCTTGTGCGCTAGGCAGGTGGTCAAGTGAGTGGTTCACGGTCATCTCTCCTGTTGGCTTTTTTCTTTTCTTGAGGAGCTGTTCAGCGCGTTACGGCTACCGGTGCATTTAATTCGGCACGTTTAGCCAGTAGCTCAAACACACCTGGGTAGGCGGGGCGTTTTAAGTAGCGCCCAGCACCACGCTCGGCGTGCAGTTCACCGTCTCGCCATACCCACTTTCCTTGGCTAATCGTGTGGCGAGCAATACCGCGCACCGTTTTGCCCTCGAAAATGTTGAAGTCGACATTTTGATGATGAGTTTTGGCGGAGATCGTACGTGTGCCATTAGGATCCCACACCACAATATCGGCATCGGCGCCCACTTGGATGGCCCCTTTACGAGGGTACAGGTTGAAAATTTTGGCGGTATTGGTAGACGTCACTGCGACAAACTCCTGGGGCGAGAGCTTGCCGCTGTTAACGCCTGCGTCCCATATCACTGCAAGGCGATCTTCTACCCCTGCTGTGCCGTTAGGGATCTTGGTAAAGTCATCTTTGCCTGCGGCTTTTTGCTCTTCGCAGAAGCAGCAGTGGTCAGTGGCAGTGGTTTGCAAATTGCCAGACTGCAGGCCATGCCAAAGCGCTTCCTGATGCCCTTTGGGGCGGAACGGTGGGCTCATTACGTGGGCCGCGGCGGTTGCCCAGTCGGGATGCTGGTAAACGCTGTCATCAATGAGTAAGTGTCCTGCCAGACACTCGCCGAATACTGGGTGGCCTTGCTGGCGGGCATAGGCAATTTCATCGACGGCGTCTTTGGTGGATACATGTACCAGATAAACCGGCGCGCCTAGCGTGCTGGCAATTCGAATCGCTCGGCTGGCGGCTTCACCTTCTACTTGTGGTGGGCGCGAAAGTGGGTGAGCTTCCGGCCCGGTAATGCCCTGGGCCAGTAGTTTCTGCTGCATGTGGTAAACCAGTTCGCCGTTTTCGGCGTGTACCGTAGGTACCGCGCCCAATTCCAGGCAGCGTGAAAAGCTTTCCACCAATATGTCATCAGTGGCCATAATCGCGCCCTTGTAGGCCATAAAGTGCTTGAAACTATTCACTCCATGTTCGCGCACCAGGGTACCCATTTCCTCTTTGACGCTCTCATCCCACCAGGTGATTGCCACGTGGAAAGCGAAATCGGTAGCCGCTTTTTCCGCCCACCCTTGCCACGTCTCAAAGGCTTCTAAGAGTGATTGGCCTGGGCTTGGAATGACAAAGTCGATAATCGTCGTGGTGCCACCCGCCATAGCAGCGGCGGTGCCGGTGTAGAAATCTTCGCTAGCCACTGCGCCCATAAATGGCATTTGCATATGGGTATGAGGGTCAATGCCACCGGGCATTACTAACTGATTGCTGGCATCAATGATGTCGCAGTTGTCGGGGAGGTCCAGGTCGGTGCCGATGGCGTGGATTTTTCCGTCGACGCACAGAACGTCGGCGCGGTAAGTATCGGCATGGGTGACGACGGTGCCGCCTTTGATCAATAAACTCATCATGCAGTCCTCGTATGATTCATCAACAGGGCTACTCACCATCAGTGAGGCGGGTGTATGCATCGGGGCGACGATCACGGAAGAACTGCCAGTTATTGCGCACCTCGCGCACCATGTCTAAATCAATTTCATGCACTAGTAGCTCGTCTTCCGTTTCGCTGGCCTGGGCTTCGATTTTGCCGCGGGGGTTGACGATGTAGCTGGAGCCGTAGAAGTTGCCAATATTCCAGGGTGCTTCTGTGCCCACGCGGTTGATAGCGGCAATGAAGCAACCGTTAGCCGCAGCGGAAGCCGGCTGCTCAAGCTCCCATAGGTACTGGGAAAGCCCTGCCACGGTAGCGGAGGGGTTGAAGATCACCTCAGCACCGTTGAGTGCCAACGCACGCCAGCCCTCGGGGAAATGGCGGTCATAGCAGATATAAACACCAATTTTGCCGTAGGCAGTGTCGAAGACCGGCCAGTTTGATTTGCCTGGCTTGAAGAAGAATTTCTCCCAAAAACCGGCCACTTGAGGAATATGAGTTTTATGATATTTGCCGAGGTAGCTGCCGTCGGCATCAAACACGGCGGCGGTGTTGTAGTAAACGCCGGTCTCTGTCTCTTCATACACGGGCACGATAATTACCATGCGGTGTTCGGCAGCCAGTTTTTGCATCATCTGACACGTGGGACCTTCTGGAACCCGCTCTGCGGCGGCATACCATTTGCCATCTTGGCTTGGGCAGAAGTACGGCTGGTTAAAGACTTCTTGAAAACACAGTACTTGCACACCCTGTTCGGCGGCCTGCTGAATCATCGGTAGGTGCGCTTCGTTCATCGCATCGCGGATCGCCGCAGGGTCTAAATCAGTGCTGGTTTTGAGACCCATTTGAATTAAGCCAATTTTCATTTTCTGCATAGAACAGCCCTCTCAAGTCATACGCGCCAACCGCATGCGTACGCATGTCGGTACGTTACTGGTCAAGTAACAAGTTTGTGGTTACGTGGCGTGCAGCGGCGTCTTACTGTGCCTTTTTCGCTTAGCCTTGCTTGTGAAACGTGCTTTGAAAATAGCGTAATACAAGCGAGGGTAAGCGAGCGTCTTATTGTTGTTTATAAAGTTGTCATGTTTGACAGCTTTTTGAACATAGTCCTTTATGAGGTGTTGTTTCAAGTGTTTTTTAATAATTTTACTTGATTGATTTAACTCTTTGATTTTTTAATGTTTTTATTATTTTTAGTGATGTTTTTGCTAAGTTTGTGAAGTGTTGTTCGATATTGGTGATGTTTTGTTTTTTATTTAAAAACATATGCTTGTGTTATTTTATTTTGGGTGTTGATGTTTTTTTCGCATCTTTTTGGTGCGGATTTTTTTTAAATAGCTACGCTTATTAATGGCTTTTAATAGCTGGAAGGCGAATAACAACAATCACGCTAAAGGTATGTGTATGCCTGCCTGATAAGTCAGCTTTTTGATCAATAGGTTAGTGTTTGTGCTTTTGTTTTAGGCACGCTTATTGCTCTTAAAAGACAGACACCGTGAATATAATGGGCAACAGCACTGCTGAGGAGACTATATGACTGGCTCAACATCCCGAATGGTGGACAGAGAGGGGTTAATTGAACTCGACGTAGGCAAAGACGTAGGTGATAGCCCTCGTTTCAATAAAGATATTGCACCCACTCAGGCGAGTGAGCGCACTTGGAGCAAATGGAACATTGCGGCACTTTGGGTGGGGATGTCGATTTGTGTGCCGACCTACACGTTGGGTGGTGTGTTAACCGCCTACTTTGGCCTGAGTGTGGGGGAGGCGCTTTTTGCCATTTTTCTAGCCAACGTGATTGTCCTGATTCCGCTCACTCTAAATGCCTTTCCTGGCACTAAATTTGGTATTCCCTTTCCAGTTGTGCTGCGATCATCGTTCGGTATTTTAGGTTCTAATGTGCCTTGTTTGGTGCGGGCTCTCGTAGGCTGCGGCTGGTTTGGCATTCAAACGATGTTTGGTGGTTTGGCTATTCACCTTCTGTTATCCGAACTGGTCCCCGCTTGGGCTGCGCTGGGTGGGGTAGGTGAAGTGATTGGCTTTTTTGTCTTCGGCGCAATGAATCTTCTTGTGGTCATTCGTGGGGCTGAGTCGATCAAGTGGCTGGAAACCCTAGCGGCGCCATTGCTGCTTGCTGTGGGGGTTGGATTAATGATGTGGGCATGGCCGCACATGTCGATGACTGAGTTATTAGCGCAACCGCCTTCGCGCCCAGAAGGAGCGTCGGTATATGGCTACTTCTTTGCAGGGTTAACCGCGATGGTGGGGTTTTGGGCGACGTTGTCGCTGAACATTCCTGATTTCAGCCGGTTTGCCAAAAGCCAAAAAGATCAAATTGTTGGCCAAGTGATTGGGCTACCGCTGACAATGTTCTTCTTTGCAGCGTTGGGCGTTGTATTAACGGCGGCGTCTGAGTCGCTAGTGGGCCAGACGGTTGCTGACCCAGTACGTTTGATTGGCTATATCGAAAGCCCTTTCTGGGTAGTGCTTGCCATGTTGCTAATCATTATTGCCACGATTTCCACCAATACCGCTTCGAATATTGTTTCTCCCACGAATGACTTCCAGAATATTGCCCCAAAACTGATTAACCAAACCCGCGGTGTGCTTATGACCGGAGCGGTGGGTGTTTTATTGATGGGCTACGATCTTTTGCAGAAAGCGGGTCTCATTGCTCAAGGGGTGTCTCTTGAACAGATGTATTCAAACTGGCTGCTGGGATACTCCAGCTTGCTTGGCCCCATCGCAGGCATCATGGCAGTGGACTATTTCCTAATTAAAAAGCAGCGTTTAGATGTGCCTAGCTTATATATGGATAACCGTGCTTATCCTGCGGTTAATGTGGCGGGTTTTATCGCGTTCGGCGTGCCGGTGGCTCTGACACTAATCTCGCTGTTAACCGGCACCATGAACTGGTTCTATGACTATGGCTGGTTTACCGGCTCTGCGCTTGGCGCGATTGTTTATTACGCCGCAAGCCACGTTTTAACATCATCTTCTCAGGTAGGGCCCGCACCACACATGGCCAGCGAGACGGCAAAGCTGCCATAAACTCGTTATAAGTAAACGTCGTTAATAATCAAAGCTCGGCTAAGTGCCGAGCTTTGATTATTTTGTGCTTGGCATAACCAGGTGAGCTATTTTGCGCCTTTCACAAATCCTAAAAATGCATCGACCACCCGGTTGGGTCGGCGATCATGGCGAGTGATTAGAACAAACGGAATCTGATAATGCTGAGTACCCGGCTGAAGGGCGCGCATCTTATTGGCATTAACCCATTGGGCGGCAACATGTTCTGGAAGAAAACCGATAAACCGTCCAGTGAGAATCAAAAACGCAGCGCCCTCCCGATCAGAGGCAGACGCTTGTAAATTTAACGCATCATGTGCTTTACGCGCATCGCTAGGGAGTGGGTAGCGAGGCGTTATCGCTGGATAAGCGGCAATTTGTTCAGCTGTGAATGCTTCATCAGTTTCATCAAACAAGGGGTGGCCAGCTGCGCAGTAAAGAAACGAAGGCTCTTCGTACAACAGTTGTGTTTCCAAGCTGGAGGGTAAGTTAACCGCAGGCACTACGCCGACATGCAAGTGGCCATCCATTACGCTTCGAATAACGGCATCTGAAGGCTCCATGTGGATATTAACCGTGACTTCATGGTTTGGCGCTGTCAGCTCGGCGAGCGCATGGGTAACATGCATGGCAGGCAAGGTGACCAAGTTGTCGGTGATACCGATATTCAGTTCGCCCTTGATGGTATGATGTAATGCGTTTACATCGCTTTTAAAGGCTTCGAGCGCGGTCAGTAGCGTCAAACCTGCTTGGTAAATTTCTGTGCCTTCTTCGGTTAAACTAAAGCCACCTCGGCCACGCTGGCATAGCGAAAAGCCTAGCCTGCCTTCTAAATCATTCATGTGCTGGCTAATGGCTGAGCGACTGATGCCTAAAGCGATTTCCGCAGCGGTGAAACCACCGCATTCCACGACCGTTTTAAAAATACGCACCAAGCGTACTTCGTAGTCACTCATTTGGCCTAACGATGCCATGGCAGCCTCTTATTAAGTAAAATAACGACTTTTATGAGCTTTTTTGCTGAAAATAGATATACATCAAAAACAAGCCGCGCCACTATTTAGAACCGCTTACGAGGAGCCGCTGTGGTCTATCTTTCACCGTTCTTTTTATACTGTATCAGGTGTGCTCTGGGATATTTGAATAAGGCCTACATATAATGCTGCTACCTCGCAGTGATCGGGTAACTAACAAAAGCCAGGTAATGCCTGGCTTTCGGCGCCAAAAGCAGCGCGTTATTACGCTCTATGTTCTGTCGTTATGTATGATGATTGCGCTGTTTGGCTGGTTGCTCAAAGGCCAATATCACCAAGAAGTCAATGCGGCTGAATCCCGTGTGATTGCCCGTGCGAATGTGGTGTCAGAATGGGTAACAGGCATGTTTGGGCAGAGCAGCCAAGGTTTGTTTAGTCTGGCCGAGCTGCTAAAAGTTCACCAAGAAAATTCTTTGGGGTTGGATGGTTTAGAGGCGGAAAGTGCAACTGCCGTCCAGCGAGCGCTAGACAATCTTACCGAGTACGTGCCACTGATCGATAGTGTTAGTGTCTTGGACCCTCAGGGGCGCCTACGTTTAAGCAGTAACGCTAATCGAGATGTTGGGGAGGGGATTGGCGACAGCGCCTTTTTCCGCACCTTTCAACAAGGTGGCCAAGACGAAATGATGACGCCGCTTATTTGGTCGACAAGCAAGCAGCGTTTCTTTCTCTATCATGGCAGGCGTCTAGTGAATGACCAGGGCGACTTCGCTGGTGTGATTATGTCTCGTATCATGCCGCATATCCTCAATAGTGCGCTGCAGCAAATGCGACTGTACGACGGTGAGAGTATGGCGCTGATAGATGAGAGTCTAAAAGTGGTTGCTCGGCACCCGGCTCCCCATAAAGGAATGCTCATTGGTAGCCAACTTGATGCACCTGAGACACAGCAGTGGTTAAACAGCGGTAGTGTTACTCGGACATTAGCCGCAATCTCGCCCCTTGACGGAAGTAAACGCTTATTTCACATGCAACGCATTAGGGGCTATCCGGTATTTGTTACAGTGGGCGTTGACCTTCATACGCTGATGTCAGGATGGCGCCAGCGTTTGCTGGTGTTATTGCTGGTCGTTGGTTTAATTACGCTGTTGGGGGCTTGGGGTGTTCGCCACTACTTAAACCGCCTTGCGTTAGCTTACCAACTACATGAACGAATAAAAGAGCGAGAGCTAGCAAGAGCCGAAGCGCAAGCGCGTGGCGCGCGTATGGATGCCTTAGTCCACTCGATTCAGGATTTGATTTTTGTATTTGATGTGGAAGGGCGCTTTAACTATATCCATGCGGCTTCCCCTGAGCAGTTGCTTGTTAAAAGCCAAGATGCGCTGGGAAAACACTTTTCACATGTCTTGCCTGTTTCCTTAGCTCGTGCATTTGCCGCCGTTTTTGAGCGAGTCCAGCAGTTGCATAAAGTAGAAAGATTTGAGTATCCGCTGACCATTGATGCACAGCCACACCATTTTCATGCCACCGTGAGCCCGCTAATCAGTAGTGCTGGACAGTTTGAGGGAGTGTTATCGGTGAACCGTGATATTACCGAAGCGAAGCGCGCAGAAGTTGAGCTGCAGATTGCAGCGGCTGCTTTTCAAGCACATCTGGGCATCATAGTGGCGGATGCACGGGGAGATATTTTAAAAGTTAATGAGACGTTTAAGCGTATAACCGGCTATAGCGATGCTGAGGTGATCGGTAAGAACCCGCGTATGTTTAGCTCTGGCCACCATAACGCAGCGTTTTATCGTCGTTTGTGGAAGCGGGTGATGACCACAGGAAGTTGGGAGGGAGAAATCTGGAATCAGCGCAAAAATGGTGAGCTATTCCCTGAGTGGCTGACGATCAGTGCTGTTTACGATTCAGACGGTGTACTGACTAACTACGTTGCCACCATGAGTGATATTAGTGAGCGCAAAGCCGCTGAGCAAGAGATCCACCAGCTTGCGTTTTATGATCCATTAACGGGCTTCGCAAATCGACGCTTGTTTATGGACAGAATGGAGACAGCTCTTAAAGAGCTAAACCGCCATCAGCGCTGTGGAGCGTTGTTGGTAATCGATATTGACCGTTTCAACCATATTAACGATACCCTGGGGCACCTCGCTGGCGATCAGTTGCTTCAGCGGGTTGCCCAGCGGTTTGGCCAAATGTTGCGCGATACCGATACGTTGGCTCGCCTGGGTAGTGATGAATTTGCGGTGCTTATTGAAGACATCGATGGAAGCCCACGCCAGACACGCCGTTTAGCAGAACATATTGCCCAGAAACTTCTGGTGGCGCTTGATGAGCCGATTAGCTTTTCTGAAGAACAAGTCATGGTCACCGCATGCGTTGGGATTACGGTTGTCTCCGATAGCCAGCGAAGTGCCGAAGACTATCTTCAGCAGGTCGATATGGCCTTGTTACAGGCGAAAGCGAGTGGGCGTCGTGCCATACGCTTTTTTGATCCTTCGATGCAGGCTACGCTACTGGCGCGGGTTAAGCTTGAAGCCGACTTGCGGCAGGCATTGGAGAGTCACCAATGGCGCCTCTATTACCAGCCTCAGGTTAATTGCTTTGGCCACTGTACGGGAGTTGAGGCACTGCTGCGCTGGCAGCATCCAGAGCGTGGCATGGTTCCACCTGGCGAGTTTATTCCACTCTTAGAGAGTACTGGGCTGATTAATGAGGTTGGTGAGTGGGTCATTGAAGATGCATGCCGTCAGCTAGCTTGCTGGGCAGCAACGCCACACCTGCGTGAACTGACGATTTCGGTGAATATCAGCCCACTGCAGTTTCGCGATAGTGAGTTCTTATCTCGCTTACAGCAGGTTTTTGTGCGTACAAAGGCACCGCTTGAGCGCCTCAAGCTTGAAGTTACCGAGTCGTTGTTTGTGGAAGCGCGCGACGATGCTCGTGACAAAATGCTGAGCCTGAAAGCTCAAGGTGTGCGTTTTTCTCTGGATGATTTTGGAACCGGTTATTCATCGCTGGCGTATCTTGCGCAGTTGCCACTTGATCAGCTTAAGATCGATCAGTCGTTTGTCCATCAAGTGTTAGAAAGCAGTGCTAATGCGGCCATTGTGGAGAGTACGATTGCCCTGGCAAAAAGCTTAAATCTTGATGTCATTGCCGAAGGCGTCGAATCAGAGAGCCAGAAAGCGTGGCTGCTGGCTCATGGCTGCCAAGCTTTTCAAGGTTATTTATTTGGACGCCCTATGCCGGTAGACGCTATTGAGAAAACGTTTTTAGCTCAACAGCGCTCCTGATGATTGCAGTGCTGTCAGTAAATTGGTGTGGGTATCAGCGTCATTGTCGGGGGTAATCCCCTCAAGCCGCGAATCCTGCCGCCAGGCGCTATTGCCGAGACTAAGTGTTCCATCGGCTCGATTGAGCTGCTTCCAGCCCTGCTCGGTATGAAAGACGCCTTTTACTCGCGCAGATGAGGGGAACTCACCTAAGTGGGCGGCCAAACGATCAAGGTCAAAGCGTTCACTGGGGTGCCAACGAAGGCCTGTGCTGGTGTATCCAAGGGAGCTAGCCGTCTTGTGCTGAGGTTGGCCCAGCGGAGGAGCAGTATCAAAAAAAGCGCCTTCTAGCGTGGGGGTTGTTATCATTTGACGGTGCGTATCAGGGACAGCAGTATCTTGTTGGGCACGGGTCTGGGCGCTGTTCAACAGCAGCGATAGCGGCATCGTGCCATGCTCACTGCGATGAACCCACTTGCGTGGTGGCCAGAGTTCCGTCACAAACTGCTGCGCATGTTCGTGTTGTTCGGTACTGGCCTGCTCACCCATTGTGATAGCGATGGCATCGGCCATGGCCAACTGATCTTGAAAGGTCTCGTGTTCACGGACCCGGGATTCATCTAACCGGCGCGGATCGAGGGTGGCAATAATATCGTGAACGGCCACAACATCTTGAAAGGCTTCGCCGCGCAGCAGATCGAGTAAGCCGGCTGGATGGCCAAGCCCCGAAGGCTCAATTATGACGCGGTCTGGTTTGTTGCGGGCGAGCAAATTGACCAGTACAGCCTGCAGCACAAAAGCTAATTGGCAACACAGGCAGCCGCCGGGGAGCCCCTTGACGACGACATCGTCACGCTGCTCAAACATCGCTTGATCAATGCCAATCTGGCCAAACTCATTGACTAAAATGGCCCACTTCTCATCCACAGGCTTTTGCTCGATTAGGCTGTGGATAAGCGTGGTTTTGCCGCTGCCGAGAAAGCCTGTAATGATATGCACGGGCACGCGAGTGGCTGACAACGTTTAACCCCCTGTCATATTCATAAAGCGCACCACCTGGACATCGCCATCGGTAGTAAAGTGATGGCGCTCGGGCTTGAGCGGCAAGGCATTAATAATGGCGGTTTTCAACGCCTGCATATTGCCAGGATGTCGGCGCAGTACGGCACGCAAATCGACAGAGTGTTCATTGCCGAGGCAGAGCAGTAGACGGCCTTCAACGGTTACCCGAACGCGGTTGCAGCTATCGCAAAAGTTGTGACTATGGGGTGAAATAAAGCCAACCCTGCTGCTGCTATCGGCCATTTTAAAATAGCGCGAAGGCCCAGGTGTGGTTTCCGTTGACGGCATGAGTGGGTAGCGTGTCTCGATCAGCGCTTGAACGTCGTCACTAGAGTAAAAGGTCTCGGCCCGCGAGTGGTCAGACACATCGCCCAGCGGCATCTCTTCGATAAAGCTGATATCCAGCCCTTCTTGGCGAGCGAACGTGACGAGGTCCAGCACTTCATCATCATTGCGCCCCTTGAGAATCACAGCGTTAAGCTTGATGCGTGAAAAGCCTGCTTCTTTAGCGGCGTGAATGCCGTCAATCACTTTCGCTAACTCACCTGTACGGGTGAGCTGTTTGAAGCGCTCGGGGTCAAGAGAGTCGAGGCTGATATTGAGCCTGCGCAGCCCCCCTTGATAGAGCCGTTTGGCGTGTTTACGCAGACTGGCCCCGTTCGTGGTCATGGTAAAGTCGTTGAGCCCTGGCAGCGCGCCAATGTCGTCCACGAGCTGCTCAATGCCTTTACGCACTAGCGGTTCGCCTCCGGTTAGGCGGATTTTCTCAACGCCTAATTCGGTAAACGCCTGGGACACCATGGCAAGTTCTTCCAGCGTAAGCACCTGGGCTCTTGGCAGGAAGGTCATCTCTTCGCTCATGCAGTAAACGCAGCGAAAGTCGCAGCGATCCGTCACGGAAATGCGTACATAGCTAACACGGCGGCCGAAATCATCAATGAGTTTTTCGGCAATTGGTTGTTTGGTCATTGCCACCTCGTCAGTGGTTGGATGCAGACTGCATCGCCTGGCTGGGCGCCTGCTTGATCATCACCCAGTTCAATCAGGCAGTTAGCAGCTACCATCGAGGTTAAAATCCCAGACCCCTGCGCTCCGGTACTACGTACCTGCAGCACACCGTGAGCATCGCTTGAATAAATGCCACGTATAAAATCGGTGCGCTTTAGGCGACTTTTTAGCGGAGTTTGGGTAATGGCTGTTAAACGCCTCGGTGGAACGAAGGGTTGTTTTTGTAAACGTTCCAATAATGGCACCACGAATTGACTAAAGGTTACCATGACCGCAACGGGGTTGCCGGGTAAGCCGACAAATGGTTTGCGCGATTCACCCAGCCAGCCGCAGGCCATGGGGCGTCCGGGTCGCAGCGCCACGCGCCAAAAAGCTAATTGGCCTAATGTTTCCAACGCTTCCCTGGTGTAATCGGCGTGGCCGACAGAAACGCCCCCACTGGTAATGACTAAATCACACTGCTTGGCTGCGCTAGCCAGGGCGTTTTGAATGGTGGTGGGGTCATCAGGCAAAATGCCTAGATCCATCACTTCAGCACCCTGTTCGTTGAGCAAGCCCATCAATGTAAAACGATTGGTGTCGTAAACGCCTGCGCTGGGCAGCGCTTCGCCAGGGGGAGTGACCTCATTTCCAGTAGAGAAAATAGCCACCTTTGGGCGCCTGAAAATGCAAACCTCACCATAGCCCAGTGAGGCTATTAACCCCAAACAGGCGGCATCTAGCCGTGTGCCAGCTACCAGTGCTACCTCGCCTAGGGCAATATCTTCCCCCGCTTGACGCACATGCTGACCATGGCTAACCCGGTCGGGGGCATCGATGGTGACACTGCCATCATGCTCGCTAAGCTGCTCGCGCATGATAATGGTGTCGGTGCCTGACGGTAAGGGAGCGCCGGTGGTAATGCGTACGCACTGGCCGAGAGGTACGCTGCCTTCAAACGTCTGTCCGGCAAAGGCATCGCCTGCAATCGGCCATTGGGTTTGCTGAGGTTGCTCATCTGGCCACGCCAGGGCGATACCATCCATGGCTGCATTGGTATTCTGTGGCACGTTAATTGGCGCGGTGATGTCGGTGGCTAAGCGCCTGCCATAAGCTTGGCTAAGCGCTACCGACTCTACCGCAACGGGCTGTTCAGCCAAGGACAGCAGTGCCTCTCGCGCTGCGTCAACGCTGAGCATTTGCTCACCGAGTTCGAAGCACGACAGGCTCATGGTATTTCCTTCGAGGCCGGATCTTTAAAGACAGTGCTTAGTGTTAGCTCCAGCCGAGCTTTTTCTTCTTCAGTATTGAGGTTGGCAAACGTTTCCGGGCAATCCGACATATCGACCTTGCACCATGAGTGGCGAGCGTACCAGCGGTCGATTTTACGTTCGCCCTCAGCCAGCGCATTCGCTAAGTCATCGGCAAGCGAGGTGCGCAGCAGTGCGACGACTGGGTGCAGGCGCTCGCCGTCAAACGCAACGGCGATATCGTGTTCACCACTCGCTGAGGTGATGCCCGCCACCATACGCGCCACTAAGTCATTGGGTAGGGCAGGTGAGTCGCAAGGGGCAACCAGTAGCCAGGGTGTTTTAGCAGCGCGTAGGCCACTATAAATGCCCATCAAGGGGCCTTTAAAGCCGCCTTCCTCGTCCTCAATAACCCGGGTTGCAAACAGTGCATAGGCATCAGTGTTGCGATTGGCGTTGATCAATAGTTCAGAGACATGGCCATCAAAGCGTTGAGCCACATGGGCCACGAGCGGTAGCCCCGCGAAGGGTTCAAGGCCTTTGTCACGCCCACCCATACGGCGGCCTTCGCCGCCCGCGAGAATCATGCCAGTGAGGGTTTGTGGGGTGATCATATACCGGCCTCCTTAGAGGTGCGTGCGCTGGGTGGTTTGGCTGGAATGGCATCTAACGTTAGGCGGTTAGCGGTATTAATCGCCTGGAAGTGTTTGCCTTTAGCCCGAGCAATCAGCATCACGCCGAAGCGTTCCGCCAGCTCCACACCTTTTTGGGTCACCCCTGAACGTGAAACCAGCACGCTGATCCCCATTTGCGCCACTTTCAACACCATTTCGGAAGTTAAGCGGCCAGTGGTATAGAAAATATCAGCACTGCTGCTTTCGGCCTGGTTGAGCCACTGGTGGCCTGCCAGGGTATCCACCGCATTGTGACGTCCGACATCTTCAACGAAGTCGAGCACGCGGCTTTGCTGGCACAGCGCGCAACCGTGTACTGCTCCCGCGCTGCGATAAGTCTCGTTGTAGGTATTCAAATTGGTTAGCAACTGATAAAGCGTTGATTGCGCCAGCGTTGTCTCAGGTAACACAGAGAGCGATGTTTGTTCCAGTAATTTGCCGAACACGGTCCCCTGACCGCAACCCGTGGTGACGGTACGGGTACTCAGCCGGTTGTCTAAATCGTCAGGTAAATAATCGGTGACGACGGCGGCGGACTCTACCTCCCAATCCACCTGTACCGCCGATAAATCTTCCGCGCGGCGCAGTAATCCCTGGTTGCGTAGGTAGCCCACCACCAAGGCTTCTGGGTCATCGCCCAGCGTCATTAGCGTGACAATTTCACGCTTATTGAGATAAACCGTTAGCGCGCGCTCTGCGGCGATGGCTTGTTGGCGAGAGTCGCCGTAAGCATCTAGCACATCGATTGTCGTCGTGGCCGGTAAGCGGGCTCGGCTTAACTGAAGGGCGGGCATCCGCAATCCTCGTTGGAACCTAGTGAAGAATCATGTAACGCATACATGTAAATTATAATAGTTGAGTAAAACACTCTGAGTTGACGATGATGGCGCTCAAAAGGCTTACTTGTCTACCCATTCAAGGTCTAAGGTGGTCTATCCGTATGAGTGATAATCTGCGCTCTTTGAGCATTACCTTGGTGGCAGAGCCCAAGCAGGTGAGGGGCTTTACCTTAACGCAATGGCGTATCGCTGAGCTCACGCCAGGTGAGCAAGGTGACTATGTGCTTCGCCTTCAACTGTCGATGACCGAGCGTGCGGCCTACCGCTTTAACCTTACGTCAGCAACCCCGCGTCTTTTTGTTCGCGCTGGTTTTACCGGGCAAGCGCCCAAGCCTGATGCTATTACCGCAAGCCAAGATGTCGCGGCGGGCTGGCTTGATGGTGAACAACAGGTACTCGAAGCATCGATGCCGATGGCGATTCAGGTATGGCTGGAAAGCTATTTAGCGCGTCATGGTGAAGCACCACCAGAAAAGCGCAAAAAGAAGCATAAGGGAGCCGGTCGGGCTAAAGAAACCCCGACCAAGGAGCAGCCCCAGTGAGCAGACTTGAACGCTGGTCACGTAAAAAGCGTGGCGTTGAAAGCGGCGAAGCAGACGCAGCATTAGACAACCCTCCCAACGGCAGTGCAGAGCCGACGTCAGAGCTAGGGCTAGAGGCCGATACGCTAAGTGCTACTTCCAGCGATACTGAATCGTTGGGTGCAGAGGCTAGCGTCGATGACGCGCGCCCCCTTCCTGGTAGCTTGGATCACACCTTACCCGACCCTGATCACTTACCGGCAGGCAGTGATTTCAGCGCGTTCATGGCGCCGGGTGTTAGCGCTGCACTGCGCCGCCGTGCCCTAAAAAGGCTATGGGCCACCGGTAACTACAACGTGCGCGATGGTTTGGATGACTACGATGCTGATTATCGTCAGCAGCTTAAGCCTATGGCCACTGAACTGGCAGGCAAGCTTCGCCGCTGGGCAAACAAAGCGGAAGAGGCAGTCGATAGGCCCGCAGAAGCAGACGATGAGAACATCGCGGATGGCAGCATTCCTACCCCACTTGAAGACGTTAATGCCTGTACAAGTGATAGTGGTTTTGTACAAAAACAGCCGCTAGACGACCAGTCTGATTTGTCTGGTGATGAAGTAGACGAATGTATAAATAGGCAGTGATTGTTTTATAAACAATGGGTTGCTGTCGTTATGACGATGAAGCGTTGAGACGCCAATGCGCTTTAAAGTGGCAAAAAACGCCTAGGCACCTACGCTCAAGTTAGAGAAAGCATTAAGATATGCCATTAAAGTAAAAAAACATGACTTTTAATTATAAAAAAAATGACTTTCTGACCGTGAGAATGCATGAACCAACGAATCCAACTGGCATCGGTAGATGACCAGATTAACGTCACCGCCCGCGAAGCGGTACGCCAGCGTATCTCGTGGCCGGTTAACTTAACGCCTGCTAACGTGACTTATCACAGCCGTGGCCATGCGCTGTTGTTGGGTAATTCACACGAGGTTAGCCAAGCTGCCCGAGTGTTACAGGGTCGTGGCTTGGCATCGTTGACGCTGCTGACAACTGATGCTGCAGTTGATTTAGCGGCTGCCAGCGAGCCTCTCACCTGCCAAACGCTAACCGATACCCAGCAATCCCAACTGCGAATCACGGGGTATCTTGGTGCCTTTCGCGTTGAAATAGCGCCCGCGGATAGCGACACGCTCAATCTGGCTCAAGCGCTTATTGAGCGCGACGTGTTTGATGTGGTGCTCGACTTAACGGCAGCAGGCATGTCGAAGGCTACTCATGTATGGGAAATCCCACCACCGGGCTATGTGTGCCTGAATTGGTTAGCCCAAGAAGCTCAGCGCGGTGAGGTTCTGGAAAGCGTTATTGAACTCGTCGGTGAATTCGATAAACCGCGTTATTTCCAGGTTAATAGTGATCTCTGTGCACATTCCTCGAGTGGCAACGTTGGCTGTACGCGCTGTTTGGATGTTTGCCCCGCAGATGCTATTTCCAGCATTCAGGGACGCATTGAATCGCGTATTGAGATTGACCCGTTCCTGTGCCAAGGGGTGGGCAGTTGTACCAGCGCTTGCCCAACCGGTGCGATTGAATTTCGCCTGCCGGAAACCCGTCGTCAGCAAGACACCTTAGCGACGTGGCTGGCCGCCTACCGGGAGGCGGGTGGTCAAGCGCCTGTGATGCGCTTTGTCACCCATGACTTTCTGGATGCTGAACGCAAAGCAGGTGTTGTTACGCCAGGCCATCTGCTTGATGTCCCGCTTGAAGAGCTGGGTGCTGCTGGCCACGATCAGTGGCTTACCGCGTTGGCGAACGGCGCTGCTGAAGTGCGTATTCAGTTGCACGATGAGATGCCGCCTCGTTTAACCACGTTCATCATCCATCAAGTCGCCCAAGCCCACGGCCTGCTAGAAGCGCTGGGGCATGACACTACGCGGATTAAGCTGCTGCAGCCGGAACCGACTGATGAGCGCGATGCACTTCCCACGCTTACGCCCTTAACCGACGCTGCGCTGACCTTTACCGACCCCCATAAGCGCGCCCGCTTTAATCAAGTGCTAGCAACACTGGCGGCACTTGGAGCGCCTAGCAATGACCGGCATAGCATGCCTGAAGGGGCCGCTTATGGTGGCATTCAAGTAGATCGTGAAGCCTGCACGCTTTGTCATGCCTGCGTTAGTAATTGTCCGACGCCTGCATTGAAAGCAGGGGGCGATACACCCGCGCTAAGTTTCTTGGAGTCCGACTGTGTGCAGTGCGGGCTATGTGAACAGGCGTGCCCTGAAAGCGCGATTACGCTGCTGCCTGGTTTTTTGGCTGCACCGGAACGCGACACACGGCAAATTTGCCACGAAGAGGCGGCCTTTGAGTGCATTGGCTGCGGCAAGCCGTTTGCCACTGCCAGTACGGTAGCAACGATCAAAGCGAAGCTGGCTAACCACCCCTATTTCGCGGGCGATGCACTAGCGCGGCTAGAAATGTGCGAGGACTGCCGGGTCAAAGATGTGTGGAAAACTATGATCCGTGACCCTGATGCGCAACTAAAGGTGTAAAGCAATGAGTGATGCAATGCCCACACTTAGCGAGACCGACGCACTGCGGGCCGATATTTATCAGCTTTTAGCCAGCCTGCTACGGCAAGCACCTGACAGTGAGTTATTAACGTGGCTAGCCAGCCTAGACATTGAACAAGACGGCAGCCGACTGGCTGAGTGTTGGGCAGCGCTCTCAAGTGCTACTGGCCAAAGTAGTGTAGATAGCCTTCAGCGTGCCCACTTTCGCCTTCTTGTTGGCGTCATTCAGGGCGAGGTAGTGCCTTACGCGTCTTGGTACCGTAACGGGGAATTAATGGAGGCAGCATTAGTTGCATTACGCCAGGATCTTCGGGCGCTGGGGTTTGAGCGTAGCGAGCATACCCGCGAGCCAGAAGATCATTTGGCTGCTATATGTGAGGTGATGGCGATGCTAATTACGTCCCAAAGCAGCGAGCAGAGCTACTTTTTCCAGCAACACATTGCTCCCTGGTCAACGCACTGCTTTGACGACCTCACTAGAGTAGACACTGTTTTTTACGCATCGCTTGGCCAGTTAGGCGGCGCGTTCATGGAAAGCGAGCAGGCAACGTTGAGCGAAAGAGCGGCCTATCAAGCGGTGCGGATTGTGGAGCCAACGACAACCGCAACTGACGCGGCGCGCGACGTCACACCGTGAGTGGCAGTGCGCAGCGGTAAGCGAATAATAGGGCCAGCAGGCCATGCAGAAGAATAAGGGCATGATAGAGGAGAAACCCATGCACTCGTCACACAACCCTGAGCGCCGCCGGTTTATGAAAACCGTTGGGCTAGGTCCCGCCGCTGCCGGTGCGGCCGCTGCTGTAGGTCACGTCACGCTAGCTCAAGCCGATAGCACCACGTCGATTGAGCCTAAAAAACAAACAACGAACTACCACGAAACTGACCATATTCGTGCGTACTATGCGTCGCTGCGTGATTGACGGCGAAATGCCAGGAGAACTGCCATGCGTCTAACTCGCAAAACTAATACTCCCAACGCTTCAGGGCTTGGAATCTCCCGTCGTCAATTTTTAAAGCGTAGTGGCGTCGCCACCGGTGGCGTCGCAGCTGCGGGCTTTATGGGCGCGCCGATGATGCAGCGCGCCGAGTCGGCGAATAAAACTCCCGTATTAGACTCACCCGTTGAGACCAAGCGCACCATTTGCTCCCACTGTTCGGTGGGCTGTGGTGTCTATGCAGAAGTTCAAGAAGGCATTTGGACAAAACAAGAGCCCGCTTTTGACCACCCGATTAACCGCGGTGCGCATTGTGCCAAAGGGGCTTCGCTACGCCAGCACGGTCACTCCACCCGTCGTCTAAAATACCCCATGAAGCTAGTGGCGGGTGAATGGCAGCGACTGAGTTGGGACGACGCGGTTAATGAAATTGGCGACAAGCTGCTTGAACTGCGTGATGCCCATGGCCCCGACAGTGTTTACTGGCTTGGCTCGGCCAAGTTTAATAACGAGCAGGCGTATTTGATGCGCAAGTTGGCCTCCATGTGGGGCACCAACAACACAGATCACCAAGCGCGAATTTGTCACTCCACTACCGTGGCAGGTGTTGCTAACACCTGGGGTTACGGGGCGATGACCAACTCGCTCAATGATATGCAGAACAGCAAGGCGATTCTGTTCATCGGCTCCAACCCGAGTGAAGCCCACCCGGTCGCGATGCAGCATATTCTCATTGCTAAAGAGCGTAATAACTGCGACATCATCGTCGCGGATCCGCGCTTTACGCGTACCGCAGCAAAAGCCAATAAATACGTACGCCTGCGCCCTGGCTCGGACGTTGCTTATATTTGGGGCTTGTTGTGGCACATTTTTGAGAATGGCTGGGAAGACAGCGAATATATCAGCCAGCGTGTTTACGGTATGGATGAGGTGCGCGCAGAGGTGGCTCAGTTCACCCCGAGTGTCGTGGAAGACATTACTGGCGTACCGGAAGCGGATATGTTCGATGTGGCTAAACGGCTTGCTGACAATCGTCCGGGCTGCGTGGTCTGGTGTATGGGCGGTACCCAACACACCACCGGTAACAACAATACTCGCGCGTACTGTATTCTAGAGCTGGCGCTGGGCAATATTGGTAAGTCCGGTGGTGGAGCCAACATTTTGCGGGGCCACGATAACGTACAGGGTGCTACCGATCTCGGCCTTGGCTGTGACTCGCTTCCCGGTTATTACGGGTTATCTGAAGGCGCATGGCAGCACTGGTCCCAGGTGTGGGATGTCGACTATGAGTGGCTAAAAGGCCGCTTTGACGATACCGAGTATGCTGATGGAAAACCGATGTACTCCAGCGGTATTACCGTATCTCGCTGGGTAGATGGTGTACTGGAAGAGGATGAAAATATCTCCCAGCGCACCGCGCTAAAAGCAATGTTCTACTGGGGACACGCGGTCAACTCGCAAACCCGCGGCGTGGAAATGCAAAAAGCCATGCAGAAGCTTGAGATGATGGTCATTGTTGACCCTTATCCCACGGTTGCCTCGGTGATGCATGACCGCTCTGATGGTGTTTATCTGCTGCCTGCAGCGACTCAGTTTGAAACCACCGGCAGCGTGACGGCAACCAACCGCTCTATTCAGTGGCGCGACAAAGTCATTGAGCCGCTATTTGAATCAAAGCCTGATCACGAAATTATGTACCTATTTGCCAACAAGCTTGGCTTTGGTAATGAGTTCGTGAAGAACTTTGAGATGAACGGCAACGAGCCGCTGATTGATGACGTGTTGCGTGAAATCAACCGTGGCATGTGGACTGTTGGCTACACCGGCCAAAGCCCCGAGCGCCTCAAAGAGCACCAGAAAAACTGGCATACCTTCAGCTTTCAGAACTTGCGTGCCCAAGGTGGCCCTGCCGACGGTGATTACTACGGGCTGCCGTGGCCGTGCTGGGGCACACCAGAGTTTAATCACCCTGGCTCACCCAACCTCTATGACACCAGCGTACCGGTAATGGAAGGCGGTATGGGTTTCCGTGCCCGTTTTGGTATTGAGCGCGACGGCGTTAATTTGCTGGCGGAGGGCTCTGCGCCAGTAGGTGGCGAGATTGATGATGGCTACCCCGAGTTTACCGACCAACTGCTTAAAGACCTCGGTTGGTGGGATGACCTGACTGACGTTGAGAAAACGGCCGCAGAAGGTAAAAACTGGAAAACCGACCTCTCAGGCGGTATCCAGCGGGTGGCGATTGATCGTGGTTGCGCGCCTTATGGCAACGCGAAAGCGCGCGCCGTGGTATGGACTTTCCCAGATGCAGTGCCGAAACACCGCGAGCCGCTATACACCACCCGCCGCGATCTGGTCGAACGCTATCCCACCTGGGACGACTTTGACTCAATTATGCGTCTGCCCACGATGTACAAAACCATCCAGGATCGCGATAACAGCGCTGATTATCCGATTATTCTCACGTCGGGTCGCTTGGTTGAATACGAGGGAGGCGGTGAAGAAACACGCTCTATGTCGTGGCTGGCCGAGCTACAGCAAGAGATGTTTGTCGAGATGAACCCCGCGGATGCTAATGACATTGGCGTACGTGATGGCGACGACGTATGGGTTGAGGGTGCAGAAGGCGGCAGAGTGAAGGTGAAAGCCTTGGTCACGCCTCGGGTTGATCGCAAGGTTGCCTTTATGCCGTTCCACTTTGGCGGCATGTTCCAAGGCGAGAGCTTGCGGGATCGTTATCCGGACGGGTCTGCCCCGTACGTCATTGGTGAAGCGGCTAACACCGCCACCACCTATGGCTATGATCCGGTGACACTGATGCAGGAAACCAAGTGCACCATCTGCCGAATTGAGCGGGCTTAAGCCAATAACGTCTCGACCGACCTGATAGAGCCCAGCGTGGGTCAATGCCCGCGCTGGTGAGAGGAGAACACCATGGCTCAAATGAAATTTATGTGTGACGCCGAGCGCTGCATCGAGTGCAACGGCTGTGTCACCGCCTGTAAAAATGCCAATGATGTGGAGTGGGGTATCCAGCGTCGCCGGGTGGTCACACTCAACGACGGCGAAGCGGATGAGATGTCGATTTCAGTGGCTTGTATGCACTGTGACGATGCGCCATGCATGGCGGTATGTCCGACGGACTGCTTCTATAAAACCGACGATGGCATCGTGCTGCACGATAAAGACCTGTGCATTGGTTGTGGCTACTGCCTGTATGCGTGCCCCTTTGGTGCACCACAGTTCCCACAACAAAATGCATTTGGCGAACGCGGAAAAATGGACAAGTGCACATTCTGTGCAGGCGGCCCAGCAGAGAGCAAAGAGGAGGAGTACGAGAAGTACGGCTCCAATCGCATCGCGGAAGGCAAGCTGCCGCTATGTGCGGAAATGTGCTCTACCAAAGCCCTCCTAGCGGGTGATGCGCAAGATGTTGCCGATATCTTCCGTCAGCGTGTCGTTCATCGTGGCCATAAAGATGGTGCTTGGTCGAATAACCCTCAGGCCAGTACTGACAACCTTGCCTACGATGCTGCCCGTAAAGGGTAAGGAGGCGTGTCATGACAACGATGACCACGACCACAATAACACCAGAGGCGCCTGCGCTAGCACTCTGGGGAAGGGCGTTTTTCCAGCGCTGTTGGCGTATCGGCATACTATTACTGCTGCTGGCTGCCAGCCTTGGCATGTCCCAACTAGCGGTTGCCCAGGCTGACACAGACCGCGAGATGGTGACCGCTGCTCCAGGTATCAGTGCAGATCAGTGGCGTCAGGTGCGCAGTGGCGAAACAGGGCCTAACTATCGCGATTCGCGCTTTGACAGTAACTACAGTCTGATCAATTCGAGTGGCGAAACCTGGCGGCAGATCCGTAACCGTTGGGTATCGCCGTTTGGTTTGATTGCGATTGGCGGGATGATCGTGGTGATTGCGCTGTTCTACTTTATGGTTGGGCGCAAACATCTTGATGAGCCGCGCACAGGGCGCAAGCTTTTGCGCTGGTCGTTGTTAATGCGTTCGCTACACTGGACCGTCGCCACCCTGTTTATCACCTTGGCGTTAACAGGGTTGAATCTGCTGTTTGGTAAGTTCGTGTTCCGCACGCTGTTTGGCGACGCCGTTTGGGCATGGATGATCTCAGCTTCCAAAGTGCTGCATAACTATCTTGGCCCGATGTTCGGTGTGCTACTCGTTGTACTGTTAATTAGCTTGCTGAAAGACAATATTCCTAAGAAGCATGACTGGGTATGGTTTAAAAAGGCAGGTGGATTAACAGGCAAGCACCATCCTGACGCGGGTTTTGCCAACGGTGGCGAAAAAGCGTGGTACTGGCTATTAGCCACTGCTGGCTTGGTGGTGATCGCGAGTGGTTTTGTGCTCGACTTCCCCAACTATGGTCAAGGCCGCGATACCATGCAGTGGGCCAACATCATCCATGCGGTGGGTGCGCTTGGGTTGACGGCTGTCGCGCTAGGCCATATCTATATTGGGACTGTCGGTACGGAAGGCTCGTTGGAAGGTATGACCACTGGCTATGTCGATGAAACCTGGGCCAAAGAGCACCACAACTTGTGGTACGAGGAGGTCAAAGATACAGCCATGAGCGAAGAGGAAATCGCGGCACAAAAAACGGACAGCAGTAGTGGCGATGTTTCCGCTACCAAACCTAGCTAGCCGGTTCGCTTAATTGCCACTCGACACCGCCTTCGGGCGGTGTCTTTTGTTATGCTGCTCCCAAGCCACTTGATAAGAGGATCGCCAATGTCAGCGTTTAATGAATTTGACCAAACGACGCGTACAGAGCTAGAAGCCGCCGCGTTTCGGCGTTTGTTACAGCATTTAGACGACAATAAGGATGTGCAGAACATCGATCTGATGATTCTGGCGGATTTTTGCCGCAACTGTTTATCGAAATGGTTGGTGTCTGCCGCTGAATCGCGCAATGAAACTCTCAGCTACGAAGAAGCCCGAGAGTATGTATACGGGATGCCCTATAGTGAATGGAAGGAGCTCTATCAGCCGCCTGCGACTGCCGAGCAGAAGGCTGCCTGGGAAGCGCACCATGCTAAAAAGAAAGCAGCCAAATAGGGATGACGTTGATGAGTGAGCCAATGGTACCTCTTAAAGTCGCCGTGCTTACGGTTTCTGATACACGCACGGATGAGACTGACCGCTCCGGCCAGGCGCTGGTGCAGCGTTTAACCGAAGCTGGGCACACCCTGGCAGAGAAACGCATCGTGCCGGATGACGTCTACCAAATTCGTGCGGTAGTCGCCCAGTGGATTGCCGACACAAATGTACAGGTGGTGATTACCACGGGCGGTACAGGTTTTACCGGGCGAGACTCGACACCTGAAGCTATTTCGGTGCTGCTGGATAAGCGTATCGAAGGCTTTGGCGAGCGCTTTCGCCAACTAAGCGGCGATGAGATCGGTAGCTCGACCATTCAGAGCCGTTGCCTCGGCGGCTTAGCCAACGCTACGGTTGTCTTCTGCCTGCCGGGTTCAACCGGCGCCTGCCGTACTGGCTGGGNNNCCCCTGCCGTACTGGCTGGGACGGCATTTTGGCCGAGCAGTTGGATAGCCGTCATAAGCCTTGTAATTTCGCCAACCTAGTTATCCCAGGCCGGGGGCAGCATGGCTGAGCTACAGCCGATAAGTGCCGCGCTTGAAGCGCTGTTGGCAGATGTCACGCCGCTCGGTGCAGAGTGTATACCGCTTGAGGCCGCTGCTGGGCGCGTGCTGGCCGAAGCCATTACCGCGCAGTTAGACGTACCGCCGTTTGATAATAGCTCAATGGATGGCTATGCACTGCGTGCCAGTGATGCGGGTAAGTGGTTGCCGATCAGCCAGCGTATTGCGGCAGGCAGCCCGGCAGTGCCGCTGGCGGAAGGCAGTTGCGCACGGATTTTTACCGGCGGTGAGATCCCCCCAGGGGCCGACTGTGTGGTGATGCAGGAGCGAGTGACTCAGGAGGGTGACCAGGCATTGATGCCGGATGCGCTGCCGGTAGGTGATAACGTGCGCCGCCAGGGTCGTGATGTGCGCCGCGGTGAGTTACTGCTGCCCGCTGGTGAATGCTTGGAGGCTGCCGCGTTAGGGCATTTGGCCGGTCAAGGGGTTACCCACGTTAGCGTGCGCCGTCGCCCTCGGATAGCGCTACTGTCGACTGGCGATGAGATCATTGATCCAGGCGCGCCGTTAAAACCAGGTCAACTGTATAACTCCAATCGGCCGATGCTGAAGAGACTGTTAGAGACGTTTGGCGCGGAGGTGGTCCAACTAGTGAGTGTGCCGGACGATTTCGACCAGACCGTTGCGCTGCTCACAAACGCAGCGGCGGACGCCGATGTGGTGGTAAGTACGGGTGGTGTCAGCGTGGGTGAGGAAGACCATGTCAAAGCCGCGCTGGAATCGCTAGGCCAATTAGATATGTGGAAGCTGGCGATTCGCCCAGGAAAGCCGCTGGCGCTGGGCCGTTTGCCACGCCAAGACGACAGTGAGGCGCGCTTTGTAGGACTGCCGGGTAACCCTGTTTCTGGGTTTGTGGGCGCGTGGTTATTTTTACGACCGTTGATGGGTGCGTTACTGGGGTGTTCGGCGTTGAACGCCTTACCTACGCTGACGGCCTCCGCTAACTTCGCTACTCAGACCGGCCCGCGCCAGCACTATATGCGTGTTGCGCTACGTTTTAGCGAAGCGGGCATCATTGCTGATGCGTTTGAAGACCAAAACTCTGGCGTGCTGTCATCCTGTATTAGTGTAGATGCGTTAGCGGTGATTGATCCGCACCAGCAGGTAGAAAAAGGCACGTTGGTGCGCTGTTTATGGTTGCAGCGTTAGCGCTGCGCCATCAAACAACAAACGTACCGTTTGGTTGGCCATCGTTAAGCCTCGTAGGGCGGGGCTGACGTGGCGTGCGGCAATTAAAGGAGGTAATGGAAACAGCTCCGTTATCGGTGTGTGCGCTAAGGCGACGTCGCCAGTCACGCCTAACTGCCAAGCGCCGTTGGTATCCTGAAGGGTCAGCCAGTGGGTGGGGGCTACGCTCAACAATGGCGCGTTAAGCAACAGGCACTCGGCATTCGCGCAACGCGGTAGGTGGGCCGATTTCGCTAACCCCGCGACGTGGCGTGCTTCGATGGCGGCGAGCGTATGGCCAGCACTAAACAGCACTAAAGCAACGTGGGACGCTGCGTCTAAGGAGTGATTCGGCGCGCCAATGGCCATGGGCTTACCCTAGGCCTTGTTGATAGGCGTTGAATAAAGCATCTGGATCCAGCAGGGCAATGGCCGCGCTGCCTTCGACAGAATCGCCGTTAGTCTCTTTTTCGCCGCCCTCTGCTGGCGTTACATCAGGTTGCCAGAGGGCGCTCACATAAGGCATTAGTTGGCTGGCGAGGGTGTCCGGTGCCGGTTTCAGTGCGCTGATCGGGATGTCGCAAACATCCTCTAAATAATCGATACGAACGGCGCTGCGAATGCCCGCGGCGGTCACGACTAACAGCATGCCCGTTTGTTCCGTAGGGGGGAGACCGAGAACTGCCTGTAGGGTTACCACCGATTCAATGTTGCCGCGCAAGTGAATCACACCTTCCGTAGAAGCAGGCAAGCCAGGCACGAAATAAACCGGTTGATCACCATTCAAAATTTCATTGACCGCACTGCCGGGCAAAGCGAACCGTTGCTCCGCTAGGCGAAATAACACCAACTGCTGGCAAGGTTCGTCCACGTCAATAATCGTGTCATCGTTACTCTGACGTGCTAGTGCCTCTTCGAGCGAAAGAGACGGGTTGTCATGCTGTTGATGGGTGTTGGTCATTGTTTTTTCACACCGGGTTGCTTCGGTTGCGCTTTTCCTTTTGCGTCGTTCTCGTTATTAATGACTACTTGATTACGCCCCTGCCGTTTTGCTAGGTAAAGTGCTTGGTCCGCGCTTAGGCGTAACGCTTCAGTGGAAGGCTGGCTGGGAAAACTGCTAATGCCTGCACTGAAGGTGCAGCGAAAGCGCTCTCCGCCAGCATGAAAATCTACCTGTTCGAAATCGTGGCGCAGTTCGTCAATAAGTTCGGCTGCGCGCTTTGCGGTGACCCCTTTTAGCAATACGACAAACTCTTCACCGCCATAACGCCCGATGATATCGGATATGCGCAAGCGGGTTTTTAGCAGCCGCGCCAGCGTGATGATGACCTGGTCACCCGCTAGGTGGCCGTAGGTATCATTGATCGTTTTAAAATGGTCAATGTCGAGCATGGCCATCGCATGTTGGCTACCTTCACGATATGCCTGAGCAAGTGTTTTACCGATAAGATCCGTCGTGGTGCTGTGGTTATAAAGCCCTGTCATGCTGTCCTGGGTCATCAGCGAACGCAGTAGATGCAGGCGTTCGGCACGAAGCCGTACCGCAGACACGAGCTCGTCAGGGGTAACCGGCTTGGTAATAAAGGCTTCTACGCCTGCCGTCATGGCCAGTAGCTGCTTTTGGCTGTCTGTTTCACTAGATAGGTAAATAATGGGCAGGCCAATATGCGCGGATTGCTGGCGGATAATTGTCGCTAGCTCTTCACCAGAACATACCGGCATATACATATCAATTAACAGTAAGTCAGGGCTAAAGCGGTCTAAAGCGCTTAGCGCGTCAGCAGGGTGATGCACCTGCTGAACAATCATGCCGGCTTCTTCAAGCATCAATGAGTGGTAGCTGGCAGCGTCGGGTTCATCATCGACGACCAACACGCGCAACGGTTCTTCATCCAAGGGGCTAGTGAGCTCGTCGATAGCTAACATTAAATCCAGTGGCTTAATGGGCTTGGTAAAGTACCCATTACAGCCAGCTCGAACAGCACTCAGTCGTGAATAAAAGTCACCATAGGACGACAGTACGATGGAGGGCAGCCGCTCTCCGATTAATTTATTCAGGCTGGTCAGCGTTTCAGTACCCGCGGTGTTACCTTGCGGAAACTGTACATCCATAATGACCGCGTCGGGGCGGCGGGTAATGACCGCATTAAAAAATGACTCTGTGTCTTCAAAATGGACCACTTCATGCCCAAAACAGCGAAGATGATGTAGCAACTGGTCGACTTGGTCGGGCTCATCGTCACATAGATAAATAAGCCGCTGACGCTTACTGCGTGTCTGTGGCGCTACTGATGAGAATTCGACGCTGTTGAGTGATGCCAGTACGGTTTGCTGGCCATGCAGTGACTGTAAGTACTCAATTTCTTCACTGAGCTGCTGGAAAAGCTCTGAAATCAGGCTGTTTATGTCATTAATAGCCTGGTCATCAAAAGCATGGCTGGCAGAAGCCGGCGTCGCCTTGAGTAGTTCTTCACCTTGATCTGCCAACATGGCAATTCGTTCAAAGCCCAATGAGCGGCCGGTACCTTTTAAGCTATGGAAAAAGCGGTGAAGCTCCGGGGCTAGGCGTGACTCTGCCTCCGTTGAAAGTCGGCTTTGTTGCCACTTTGTTACGGTTTTCTGTAAACGTGCTGGTAGCTGTTCAATAAAGCGTTGGCGCAGCTGGTTCAGCTTTTGTTGCAATGTCGGAGCAGATGGTGACATCAGACTACCTGTTCATGTGGGCGAACGGTGCGCTGTAATGCAAATGGCAAACGTTCAACCGTTGAGCGCTTGAGTCACGGCATTGCCTAACGTGGATTCTAGCTCCGCATCTTTTTGCAGGCAGGCGTTTAAACCAGGCGTCTGCATAAGGGTTGAACTAGGTGAGTCGCCTGTGAGCAAAATAAAAGGCAAGGTAACGTCTTGTTCACGCAGCATTTCCAAGAACTCTATCCCATTGATGAGCGGCATATGCATGTCGCTAACAATAAGCGCGATACTGTCCAAGCTATCCAACAGCTGTGTGGCCTCCATGGCATCATTGGCCATGACCGTTGTATAGCCCTGGAACTCTAGCAGCGTTGCTGTCATTTCACAGGCCAACGGGTCGTCATCTACGATCAATATTTGCATGATTAACCTCCGTCATGGCGTGTGCTTAGCCGAGTAGCGCTTTTAGCGTATCCACCAAATTGTTCTGATCAAAGCTGCCTTTGACAATATACGCGTCGGCGCCTACTTCAATGCCGCGCCGACGGTCTGCTTCTTTTTCTCGTGATGTGATAATGATAATCGGCTTATAACGATAAATCTCATTTTCTCGCAGACTCGCAGTGAGCGCAAAGCCATCCATGACAGGCATTTCAACGTCGGTGAGCACTGCATCAAACGAGTCAGCCAGGGCCTTGTTCAGACCATCACGGCCATTTTCTGCCAGGGTGACCTGATATCCCCAGGCTTCTAAGACATCTTTTTCAATTTCTCGGGTGTTCAGAGAGTCATCGACGACGAGTATACGATGTGTCTGGGGCGGTTGATCCGTTTTAGCTAGCGCTTTCGGGGCATAGCGGCGCGAGTGTTCCAGCAGCGTCGGCACGTGTAATAGGCTAACCAACGTATTGCGCCCTAGCGTGACCATGCCAGAAACCAGTGGTAAATGGCGCAAATGCGTGGGCAACGGCTTAATTACCATATCGCGTTCATCCACCAAGGCATCAATAATTAGCGCCAGTTTTTGATGACGTTGATGTACGACGAGTAACAGTAAGTTGTCAGCATCAGTGGGCGTATAGGGTAGGTCTAATAATTCCGCAAGTGAAACGACCGGCACGAACTCGTTGCGCAGGATCAGTGTTTTTTGCCCGGCAGCATCAATAAAGTCCGTTGATGCATGCTCTACAAGCTCTGACACATAAGGTGCTGTTACACCTAGCGTGACAGCGCCCACGTTGATCAGGAGAACGCGCATCATGGCTAGCGATAAAGGCAGGCGCAGGGTAAAACAGGTGCCTTTGCCCGGGTGGCTGGTTAGACGTAAATCACCGTTGAGCTCGTCAATGACCGTTCGCTTGACGACATCCATCCCCACGCCACGACCTGAAAAGTCGGTAATCAGGGGTTTGGTTGAGAAGCCGGGTAAGAAAATAAGCTCTAAGGTTTCCTGCTCGGTTAGGGTAAGCAGCAGCTCTTCACTGAGTAGTTGCTTGGAGAGTGCCTTTTGCCGTACCGCATCTAGGGAAATACCCGCGCCGTCATCACGCATTTCAATCACTACCCAGCTGCCGTCTTGCCAGGCCTCTAGCGATAACTGCCCCCGTGTAGGCTTGCCAGTTGCCTGCCGTTCAGCGGGTGTTTCCAGGCCATGGTCTAACGCATTCCGCAGTAGATGAATTAGCGGGTCCGAGAGGCGATCTATCATCTGCCGGTCCAGCTCAATCTCACTGCCGTGAACACGGCAATTGACTTGTTTGTCTAGCGAATGGGCAAGGTCTCTGGCCATTTGCGATAAGGGGTCAAACACCACGCTCAGCGGTAGCATGCGCATTTGCAGAGCTCGGTCATGGAGATCGCTCATTAGACCGTCGTGGGAAAGCACACTGTCCTTCAGCTCGCGGCTAAAAGCGTTAAAGGGGGCCTGCTGATCTTTGGGTAACGAGGCGCCAAGGCTGCGTGCCTGTTCTACGAGTGAGTGCAGATGGTGGTGCCCTGACAACACTTCCCCCATCAGGCGAATAACGTCATCTAGGCGGTCAAGACGCACGCGTACCGTGTCTGTTAAGCGTAGCTCTTGAGCCGGAAGAGCAGGGCTTTTCATTGCCGATGGTGCAGTGTTGAGGGCTGCGTTCTCGGCTTTATCGTCCTCGGATACGCTTGTTTTAGGAGAGGGTGCGGGGGACGACTTCCCCGCCGCGGCGTTTTCCAGGGCTTGGCAAAGCTGATTGTCGGCTTCCGCTAGCTCTGCTGGAGAAACACCTTGGGCAAGTTGGCTAACTAGATCAGACAGCGCGTCCGTGGCTTGATTAAGCAGGCACGTGACATCAGGTGAAGCGGTTTGTGTCCCATCGCGTAGTGCGCTTAGCAGCTCCTCTGTACTGTGAGCGATCGCCGTAATGGGCGTCAGCTTCAGCATACGCGAAGAGCCTTTCAGCGTATGGGCCGCACGAAACAGCTCATTGATACGTTCTTGATGGGTATCGCCTTGTTCTAGCGCTTCAATACCCTCCCTTAAACGAGGCAAGTGGTCTGACGCTTCTTCAATAAAGCGCTGAATAAAGCGTTTAATATCCAGTGCCATTAACCCACTCCCTGTGTCGTTGCTTGTGCACCAAGGTAGCGAGTTGCCAAAAAGTAGGCATCCCCCGGAGGAATAGGCGGCGCAATGACGCTCAATCCACCATCCGCCTGTTTTGACGCATCCAGTAGGCGAATAACCGCTGCATAGCCACGCTTTCGTTGTTCGGGAGCATCACTAAGCTCGCCTAGTCGGAAAAGCTCAGCTTGAAAAAAGTGAGCTGGCCAGCACTCAGGAGCAACGTAAATGGCTCGCTTAAAGTAGTCGTAAGCGTCAGCAAAATTCTGCTGCCAGCGAGCCACTAAACCTGCCAGCAGTAACGCATCGACACTCCAAGGCTGTTGCACGAGAAGGTCAGAAAGTAGCGCGGCTGCTTCTGAAAATGCGTTCTGGTTCAGTAAATGATGAGCTTGCTGCAAAGCCGCGTTAAACGATGCCATCGGCTGCTTGTGCTCAGGTTCTTTCTCGGGTTCTTTCTCAGGTTCTTTCTTAGGTGGTTGAGGAGGCATCTCTGACAACACCGGTGGGGCTGGCAACGGATCGTCGCGATAGGGTGGTTCATCATTGGCAGGTAAGGCACCGGGCAAGGTGCTCTCTTGGAAAAAGAACACTCCTTGAGCCTGATGCAGTTCCAAAATGCCCAGGTCGTTGCCTAATGTTTCCGTGACACCACACATCAAAACGCCATGAGGTTCCAGTAGCTGCTTCAGGTGGCGCTGTATATCGCGCCGGGTCGATTCATCAAAATAGATCGATACGTTGCGAAATAAAATGACGTCGAAGGGGCCTAGCTTGTCTGCGTTTGGCTGCAAGACATTAAATGAACAAAAGGTGACCCAGTGGCGAAGCGCATCATCTATTTTGAAGCGTCGGCCCGCTGGGTGAAAATAGCGATGTTTTAGCGCAGGGTTCAGTGCCCGAAACGACATGCCGCTGTAAATGCCTTTTTGGGCTTTACTAAGAACCTGCTGATCAACGTCTCCCCCTGTAATATGGAAGAGTTGCTTGGCGCGCTCTCCGTAGCGCTCAAATAGCGCAATAGCAGCACTGTAAGGCTCTTCACCTGAAGAACATCCGGCGCTGAAAATAGCCAATGGCTTACCTTTTTCAGCCAGCCGCCGCGGGAGGTAGGTGTCGGCTAACCAGTGCAGCGCTTCAGGCTCCCGGTAGAAGTAGGTTTCGTTCACCGTTAATTGACTAACGAAGCGATCAAACATCGCTTCGTTTTGCTCTAGTTGCACAATGAGCATCGAGGTGTCGTTAATGTCGGTGTCTGTTTGAAGTGCCTCCACTGCTTTAACGAGACGAGCTTCAGCGAGGCCCTCTAAGTGCAAACCGCAGCGACGATGCACCAGATCCTTGAACGGCGTCAGCGAACTCATAGCGATTTCGTCCAGGTAGACAACCGTTGCCCAATGGTCTCGCGAATGAGCCTGGCAGGGAGCTCATCAAGGGAAACAACATGCTGGATAACACCGGCACTAACCGCTTCTTGGTTCATGCCATAAATAACCGAGCTGGCTTCGTTTTGGGCAAAGGTACAGCCTCCCGATAAATGAATAGCGCGCATGCCGCTAACGCCATCACGCCCCATGCCCGTTAAAATCACTCCAATAGCCTCTGGGCCATAAACATTAGCGACGCTCGTTAACAGTGCATCGCAACTGGGGTGATAAAGCGAATTATCTGGGCTCTGCTGTAGTTGAAGGCGGTGGGATGGCGTGACACGCAAGTTGCGTTCCGATGGCGATAGATAAATAACGCCTGGCTTTAGCGATTCACCATGCTGAGCAACGCAAACGGGCATTGAACAGAGCGATGTCAGCCAGTGCGCCATGCCTTCAATAAAGCCATGGCTGATATGCTGGGCAATCACCACCGGTGCAGGAAAGTTGGTCGGCAGCTTGCTAAGTAAATGGGCGAGTGCCTGCGGCCCTCCGGTTGAGCAAGCAATGGCGATAATACGCTGGAAAGCTTTCGGCCTATTAGGGCGATCAACAGGCCGCGTGTTTACCGGTGCAACGGGCATGGCAGAGGTTGATCGGCGCCGTAGGCGAGTAATAACGGCCACTCCCGAAAGAAGCCGGACACGCGCGAGTAGCCGTTGTGCGTCTTCATCATCAAGAGTCGGCTTCTGCATCACTTCTAGCGCGCCAACATCGAGCGCTCGGTAGGCCGTTTCGGCATCAGAGCGGTCGCTTACCACCAGGATAGGAACCCCTTTGGTATGCATAATTTCTTCAATGGCGCTGAGACCGTCCATGACCGGCATATTCAGATCCATTGTGATCAACTGCGGCGATAAACGGTGGGCAAGTTCCACTGCTTCACGCCCGTTGCTGGCTTCACCAACCACCTCAATGTCGCCATCGCGGGTGAGGATGTCGCGCAGCACGTCACGTGCCAGTTGGCTATCGTCCGCCATCACTACCCGAATTGCACTCATCGCAGCGTCCTCACGAAGGGCGTTGGTGGTTTGCATCCTGTTGAGCCAAGGTAAATTCCTGCACCAGCGCATTTAACTCTGCCGACATGTTGATCATATCTTGGCTGATCTCGGTAATGCTGCGTACTGACTGTGCATTACGTGAGCTGGCTGTATCAATATCGCGCAAAGCAATAACCACCTGATTGCTAGCAGTTTTCTGCTGTTGGGTTGACAGTGATATTTGCTGCGCTGCGCTACTGGTTTGGCTCGCCGCTTTGAGTAGTGCATCCAGGTCTTGAGCGGTATGAATACTGACCTCAACGCCTTTCTCTATTGAAGACGCTCCCTTTTCAGAGGCGACAACTAAACGATTTATGGCATTTTGAATTTCTTCGGTGTGGCCTTCTATCTCTTGGGTTGAGTCAGTAACACTATCTGCCAAGCGACGTATTTCGTTTGCCACAACAGAGAAACGGCGACCTGACTCGCCCGCACTTGATGCCTCTAGGGCGGCATTAAAGGCAATCAGTTTAGTTTGCGCAGCAAGGGTGTTGATCAGCTCCATGACCTTGCTGATTTGTTTAGACTTAGCGCCCAGTGCCATGATTTCTGTCAAGCTCTGTTCGCTGTCGCTGCGAATATCCTGCATTTTTGACTGCAGCAGTTGCATCGCTGTGCTGCCCTTACGGCTGCGTTCAAGCGTTTGATTGGCTACTTCTACCACAGATTGCGAATGATCAGCGATTTGTGTAGATGAGGTTGAAAGCTCCTCCATGGTCGAGGTTATCTCAGCCACTGACGAGGCCATTTCTTCTACAGCGGCGGCCATCGTCTGGTTCGCTTCATGACTAATGTCCCCGCCTTGAATACCCGACAGTCCCGCCGTTTGCGCTAAGCGATCGGCCACTTGAGTGAGTGCCAGTGCGTTGTTGGAAACCGCCATAATGGTTCGAGATAAGCGTGCTAGCAGCTCGTTAGTCTGATTCGCTAAATCGCCAATTTCAGCCTGATCATCGGTGTCTACGCGGCGGGATAAATCGAGACTGTTGGTAATCTCTTTAAGCTGGCGTTGCAGGCGAGTTAAGGGGCGGATCAAGCTGCCGGTAAGTGGGTATAAAATAATCAACCCACCTAAGAGGATCACAAGCCCGAAGCCCGTCGATGCAAAAAAACGTTCTCTGATGGAGCTTAAATACTCCTCTTTAGAAACTTCAACCATCAAGTAGCGCTGCAGCTCGGGTAACCAGCGGGTGGAGACTAAAAAGGTGTGGTTATCACGTTGGATTTCGTGCACACGAAGTTCTTTTTCATCTTGCAGTAAGCTGGCTGATTCCTGGCTTTGAAGCGCTGCCAGTGACGTCTCGTCACTGCGAATAAGTAACTCACCCTCCGCATTGAGTAACGCGGCGCGGCCGGTTTCGCCAAGTCGGAAGTCTTCAATTAGCTGCGCCAATCGAGAAAGATCCAGCCCCGCACCAGCCACAATAAGAGGGCGACCATTGAGTGCCTGTTCACGACTACGGAAATTTAAAAAGACAAACGCTTCTTCTGGTGAGAAAGTATCACTGTCTAGGTTTAGATTATAAGCAGTATCGCTATCGGTAAACTGATAGTACCAGTCATCATCGCCGCCGGGCGCTTGTAGCGTCCGCTCTAGAAACTCTCCACCGCGGTACTGGAAGTAGTAGCCGCGCCCTTGATATTGAGCCGCGATAAACAACAGTTCGGTGTCGAGCTGTTCCATCAAACGTGACAAATAGCGCATGACGCCCGGCTGGTCGGTGTCTGGCATTCCGTTGCGCACCCACTGCTCAATGAAATAGCTGTCGGCTAGGCTTTCTGACAACGCTAGCGCTGGACTCAACCTAAGCGTTAGCCGGGTGGCAAGGCCCTCTACCTGACTAGGCAGCTCTTCGTTTAGCAAGTTTTCCAAGCGCGCCTGGCTATGTGAACGGGCCTGCAGGTAGAGCGCTAGCAGCATAGCCAGTGCCAATACCGTTCCAAATGAGATAAACAGTCGTAACCGTAATGGCAAGGATTTCCAACGCGCTGTCATTATCGCTTCTGCTCCGAGTTAACTGGTGACGCTAGTAAGTAGGAAGTGCTAACACTGATTGCTTAGCGTTAAATAACGTTACAAGAAGCCTATCATATGACGATTTCAGCGGCTTTTATGAAGGCTGTCCAGTTTTCTCATTAACGCTACGTCACTCGACAGGTAAATGCTGTGACAAAGGTGATGCACTTTGCGATGAAATCAAGCGTGATGAGTGGCCGCTAAAGTAACATCATTGTGACATGGACTGTGCGGCTTGATCCGTGCGACTTAGCACTTGTGACTTAGCCCTTATGACTTGGCCCCTCCTTCCGTAGTGATCAACCACCGTAGCAACTTGTAAAAAACACTTAGGTAGTAAAAAAACGTCTTATTTTCTTTTTATTGCTACTAAAGAATAATAGTTGAATCGTTTCATCTCCTTAGAATGCCTGTGAATATTGGTAATTTTACCTACATTCACTGCGTCGCCTGCCGATAAGCGACTACTCCCAAGGACCTTCCCATGCATGCCCTAACGCTGGCATCGTTTCTCTTTTTTACCGGCCTGGTGGCCTTTGTTACGTGGCGCATTACGCGTAGAGATGATCACCGAAGTACGAGTGGCTATTTCTTAGCCGGAAGGACACTAACCTTTCCACTAATAGCCGCCTCACTGCTGATGACCAATCTCTCAACTGAGCAGATGGTTGGGCTAAACGGTTCCGCGTTTACCGATGGTCTGAGTGTTATGGCCTGGGAAGTGATTGCGGTGATCGCTTTGGTAGCACTGGCGCTGTTTTTCCTACCGCGCTTTCTTAAAAGTGGAATCGCAACGCTTCCACAGCTGTTAGCAATACGTTTTGATAACGGTACTCAACTGATTGCCAATGTGATTTTCTTGATTGCTTACGCCGTTGTGCTGTTGCCTATCATTCTCTATTCAGGGGCTATTGGTTTACAGGGCATGCTTGATCTTCAAGGGCTTACCGGCATTCAGTCGAGTACGGCGCTGCTGTGGGCCACTGTCTGGACGGTTGGCATCATCGGCGCGGTCTATGCGCTGTTTGGTGGCCTGCGTACGGTAGCGGTCTCAGATACCTTGAATGGCGTCGGTCTATTGATCGGGGGCTTTGTCATCGTTTATTTCGGCCTTCAGGCAGTGAGCAATGGCAGTGGCATCATGGAAGGCTGGAGCATTCTGAAAGAGAGCGATCCGAGTAAATTTAACTCGGTAGGTGGTCCTGACCAGCAGGTGCCGTTCTCGACTATTTTTACCGGCGTCCTGTTGCTACACCTGTTTTACTGGACGACGAACCAGCAAATTATTCAGCGCACCTTTGCGGCAAAAAACCTCGCAGAAGGCCAAAAAGGTGTGTTGCTGACCGGCTTCTTTAAACTGTTAGGCCCGCTCTATCTGGTGCTGCCGGGGATCATTGCTTACCACCTTTACGCCGACCAAGGCGTTCGCGCGGACGAAGCGTATGGCCACTTGGTGTTTAACGTGTTGCCGCCGTACCTAACAGGTTTCTTTGCTGCGGTAATGGTCGGGGCGATTCTCTCCTCGTTTAACTCGGCGCTAAACAGTACCACCACGATTTTCAGCCTGGGTATCTATAAAGGTGTGCTGAAAAAAGATGCCACTGAAGAAGAGGTCGTGAAATCAGGCAAGGTATTTGGCTGGATTATGGCCGTAACGACCATGATTATTGCGCCGCTGTTGGCAGGCCAGGATAGTCTATTTGGCTACCTGCAGAAGATGAACGCGATTTACTTTATCCCTATTTTGGCGGTTGTTCTGGTGGGGCTTCTGACCAAACGCGTGCCTCCCATGGCGGCTAAAGTAGCGTTAGTAGGGGGCTGTTTGCTGATCGCAGCAGGCTACTTTGTTCCGCCGTTTAACAAGCTGCCGATGGTGATGCATGAGTTCCACTTTGTCGCCGCTGTGTTCGTGCTGTTGGTTGCCGTGATGCTGATCATTGGTAAGCTGCGTCCCCGCGCCACCGCCTGGGTGCAAGAAGATTCGGGCGATGTCGATCTCACTCCCTGGAAGGGCGCTGTGCCAACCGGCATTGTGCTTGTGGTATTAGTGGTGATTATGTACGCCTCGTTTGCTGGCTGACCACCGCTAACACAACGTAGATATTGTCACTGACGCCCCGCCTATGCGGGGCGTCAGTGTTTGTAAGGCGGTTATAGAGCTAAGTCGCTCGGTAGGTATCTCCAAAGCGCTTACGCAGCTCGTTTTTTTGCACCTTACCCATCGTATTGCGCGGCAGTTCATCGACAAAGAAGACCCGCTTGGGCTGCTTATACTTAGCGAGCCGTCCATCTAAATGGGTGATTACTTGCTCCTCTTCAAGCTGGTTTTCTCCAAGATCGGCACCTTGCTGGCGAACGACCACTGCGGTAACGCCTTCGCCAAAGTCAGGATGCGGTAGACCGATGACTGCGGATTCTGCGACTTGCTCAAGCTCATCGATCACCTGCTCCACCTCTTTGGGGTAGACGTTGTAGCCGCCGGAAATCACCAGATCCTTGTCACGGCCCACAATATGCACATAGCCCTGCTCGTCGACCATGGCGAGATCGCCGGTAATGAAAAAGCCATCGTCTAATAGCTCTTCACGGGTTTTTTCGGGCATTCGCCAGTAGCCGATAAACACATTCGGGCCGCGAATCTGCAGCATGCCAATCTCGCCCAAAGGCACCTCATCGCCGGTTTCACGATTGGTAATGCGCATCTCCACACCGGGTAGCGGCATGCCCACGGTGCCTGCTCGGCGGGCGCCTTCATAGGGGTTGGAGAGATTCATATTAGTTTCGGTCATGCCGTAGCGTTCAAGAATCGCATGGCCTGTTTTGGCTTCAAATGCCTCGTGGGTCTCGGCGGTGAGTGGCGCAGAGCCGGAAACGAACAGCCGCATATGGGCAGTCGCTTCTGGGGTTAGTCGTTCGTCCTGAACTAGCCGGGTATAGAAGGTGGGAACGCCCATCATCACACTGCCATGGGGCAGCTCATCAAAAATCACATCCGCATCGAACTTGGGCAGGAATAGCATGCTGGCGCCCGCTATCAAGGTGACGTTGCAAGCGACGAATAAGCCGTGGGTGTGGAAGATTGGCAGTGCATGGATCAGCCGATCATCAGCGCTGAAGTGCCATGCTTTGGCCAGGGTCTCGGCGTTAGAGGCGAGGTTTTGGTGCGTTAGCATAGCGCCTTTGGAGCGCCCGGTGGTGCCTGACGTGTAGAGAATCGCAGCCAAGTCACGCTGACCAATCGCCACTATGTCTTGCCTTGGCGTTGCCGCTTGGGCGGCTTCCATCAGGCTGCCATCGGCAGCGCTGCCTAGGGTTGCCACCGCAGGGCAGCCGGTTTCAGCAGCAAGCAACCGCGCTTGCTCTTCTAGTGTCGGTCGACAAACAAATAGCGCTGGCTCGGCGTCATTTAAAAAGTAGCGAATTTCATCGCTGGTATAGCCCGTATTGAGGGGTAAATAGACGCCGCCGATGCGCAGGCAGGCCAAGTAAAGCAGTATCGCCTCAGGACTTTTATCCACCTGTACCGCGACGCGGTCACCTTGCTTAACGCCTAGCTCGGTGAGTGCACCCGCAAGCTGCGCACTGATGGTTAGCGCATCGGCGTAGCGATAGCGGCGGCCGTCGCGGGTGGTGATAAAATCGGCCTCTGCGCGCTCGCGCATTTTGGCAGCAAAGGTTTCAAATAGGTTGTAGCTCATTTGGTGGTCTCTCCCTTGGCCAGCTTGCGGGCGCGTTTGGCGAGGTCACGCACCTCATTTGAGCAAGCAACGGCCGCCTTGGCGGTATAGTTTTCGTGATTGCGCTCGATATCGTTCAGCACATACAGATAGTTAACCATCAGTCCTGCGGCTTGTTTAAAGCCCTTCTCGGAGGTATCGCCCAGCCAGTTAATGCGGTGCAGTTCGGCGCCATTGCCGAGGTGAAAGCGGGCCACCGGATTGAGTGGCAAGCCGTGGCGGTTTTTCTCTTCGGCCAGATAACGGGCGGCCAGTGGGCGAATCGCGGCTTTCAGCTGCTCCTCAAGGGCTTGGTCCTGATGCCATCCTGGGGTTTCAAGCCCTTTGAGTGATTGACGCAGCGACGAGGGAAGTTGCTCATCGTCCCGCTGCTCCTGAAGCCACTGAGCGAAGCCAGGCACCGGCGAGAGGGTGACGAAGTATTTAAGCTGCGGCAGCTCCTGGGAGAGCTCTTGCACCACCTGTTTGATCAAAAAATTACCGAAGGAGATCCCGCGCAGCCCGTTCTGACAGTTGCTAATGCCAAAGAACGCCGCCGTGTCAGCATCCTCGGGGTCATCGATACCTTTTTTGCTATAGCTGCTTTCGCCAGAGAGGATGGGTTGAATACGGCTTGGCAGGCCCTTGTGGAGGGCCACTTCTACAAAGATTAGCGGCTCATCGCCAATCGCCGGGTGGAAAAAGGCGAAACAGCGACGGTCACGGGCATCCAGCCGACGGCGCAGGTCGTCCCAATCCTGAATCTCGTGTACCGCTTCGTAGCGGATGATCTTCTCTAGAATTGAGGCGGGGGTGTTCCAGTCAATGCGCTTGAGCATCAAAAAACCACGGTTAAACCAGGAGCCGAACAGGTGAGCGAAATCGTTGTCGATAGCCGCTAATTCCGGCTGTTCGCGTAGCAACCCCAGCAGGTCTTCACGCATTTTAACCAGCTCATAGGTGCCGTCGCTGGCGAGATTTAGGCGCCGGAAAAGCTCTTGGCGACGGGGCTCACAGGCTTCAAACAAGCGCTGTAGCGATTGATTGTCGCGAGCGTCTTGATACGCCAGATAGGCCGCGTCAATGGGGCCGGGCTCGGCCGCAAAGTCAGTCGTTAGGCGGGCAAAGAAGCTGCTTTTTTCAGCTGCCGAAAGGCGCTGATAAATCGCCAAGGCGCGGCTTGCCAGCGCGATGCTGGAAGCTTCGCCATCGCTTTCCAACAATTTCTGACAGGCATGAATCAACTGCCCATGGTCGGGCGTTAAGTTCTCGGGATGGCGGCGCCGCAACAGCGCATCACGCTGGGTGATGTTGTTGAACAGCTCCTGCAAAAACAGCATGTTCATGGTCGAACTCCTTAACCCATGATCAAGTTAGGTAGCCAAAGCGCGATGCCCGGGAAGAGGCACAGCAGCAAGATACCCAGCACCATACATAGCGCGTAGGGCAAGCTTCCCATCAGAATGTCGCGCAGCGAGATATCCGGCGCGATACCTTTAATAATGAACAGGTTGAGACCCACTGGCGGTGTGATCAGGCCGATCTCCAGGTTGATGGTCAAAATCACCGCAAACCAGTAGGGGTCGAAATTAGCCGCCAGGATGATGGGTAACAGAATCGGCGCGGTCATGACGATCACGGCCACAGGCGGCAGGAAGAAACCGGCCACTAACAGGAAGAGGTTAATCACCCCCCATCAGCGCCCAGCGGTTGATCTCCAGATCAGCAATCGCAGCGGCGACGGTTTGGGTGATAAACATGGAGGAGAGCGCGTAGGCGAACACTTCGGCGGTGGCGATCACCAGCATGATCATCACGCTTTCGCGCAGTGAGTCGCGCATAATCAGCTTGATTGGGCCCAGCTGCCACATGCGGTAGATCAGAATCGCCAGCGCCAAACACAGAAATGCACCCACGCCCGCCGCCTCTGAAGGTGTTGCCACCCCGCCATACAAGGCAAATAGGATGCCCGCGACCACGCCCAGGAAAGGCAGAACACGCACGAGCGCTTTCAGGTTGCTATCAACATTCTGCTTAACGTTCTGCTTTAGCCGTTCGACGGACTCCGCCATGGGATTGTTCATGGAATTGTTATAGCCACCGGCCAGCTTGCAGGCGATCATCGTCCAGATCATAAACAGGCCCGCGAGCATAAAGCCTGGCACCACCCCGGCAATAAATAGTCGACCAATCGAGGTTTCGGTGGAGATACCGTAGATAATCATGGTGACCGACGGCGGAATCAGGATGCCCAGGGTGCCGCCCGCGGCAATACAGCCCCGCCGCGACGCCATCCGGGTAGCCGCGCATGCGCATTTCGGGAATGCCCATTTTACCAATCGCTGCGCAGGTGGCCGGTGATGATCCCGAGAGCGCAGCAAAGATTGAACAGGCGCCGATATTGGAAACCGCCAAGCCGCCGGGCAGCTTGCCCATCCATAGATCCAGCGAGCGATACAGATCGCGTCCGGTGGGGGAGGAGGCTACCGCGGCGCCCATCAGAATAAACATCGGAATGGCGACAAAACCAAATTCGGCGATGCGGTCAAAAAAGGTTTCACCGAAGTAGGTGAGCTCGGCAAGGCCGCGGTCGTAGAGCAGTGCTAGCAGCGATACACCGCCGAGGGCAAAAGCGATAGGGGTGCCAATGGCCATTAGTCCAATCAGGGCGATGGCGACAATAATGCCTAAGGTAATGGGATCCATGCTTAACTCTCCCCACGCAGAATTTCAGCCACATACTGCAACGACAGCAGGGTGGCGCCGACGGCCATGGGCAGCAGGGCGGGCCACAGTGGTGGATTCCAGACGGAGCCCGTCGTCCACCCGCCGTGGAGTGCCTCAAAAACATACACCCAGCTGGCATACGCCAGGGCGGCACAGAAACCTAATCCAAACAGGGAAGCGATCAAACGCATGATGGTGCGGGTAGTACCGCCCAGCGCATCGGGCACAATCGTGATCGCGACGTGGCCGCCGGTCATCAGTACATAAGGGCTGCCCATCAGCATCGCCGCCGTTACTGAGAAAATGGTGAATTCGGTCTGCCAACTGGTGCTCATTCCGAGTAAGTAGCGAATAAATACCATCTGGCAAATCACTAATACGCCAGCGATAAACATGGCGCAGGCTAAATAGGCGGAAAGCCGCGAGAGCTTATCCATGACGCGAATGTAGCCGCCAATGATGCCCCCGCGAGCAAGGGCATTGTGAGTCGTTGCAGGTGCCATATTTCCCTCGTCAAGCTGGTTATCTCGCCAAGCTAAGCAAGCATCCGTTGAAAACGGCCACCCCGAAGGGCAGCCGAGCCATTAGGCGTTCGTGGGTTGCTTATTCGACGGCCAGCGCTGCATCGATAATGGCTTGGCCATTGGGCACATTGTCGGCAAAGTTTTTGTAGGAAGTTTCCTTGGCGATATCGAGCCAGGCGTTGTAGTCCTCTTCACTCATACTGACCACCTCGACGCCATTCTCCTCGTAAAGGTCGACCATCTCCTGATCAATGGCGGCGGCCTCTTCAGCGAAGAAGGCCTCTGCGGCTTCTCCGGCTTCCATCAGCGCCGCCTGCTGCTCTTCATTAAGCCCTTGCCATACCTGCTCGGAAATAAGAATCGGCTCGTACATGTACCAGAGCGCGAAGTCACCCGGTTCGGTCAAGCATTCAACCTGTTCATAAAGCCGGAAAGAGATAAACGACATCGACGAGGTGTTGGCGGCATCCAACACACCGGTTTGCATGGCGGTATACACCTCAGAAGAGGGCATGGAGGCAATAGAGGCACCAGCGGCCTCAAGCATTTGTTCAAACGCAGGTCCGGCAGCACGGAAATTTTGGCCCTCGACGGTATCCGGGGAGGTAACGCACTGTTCGCTAGAGGCAAAACCGCCCGATAGCCACGCATCCGAGAGTACTCGAGCGCCGCCCTCTAGAATCACCGCTTTGATCATCTCCATATATTCGGAGTCATTCAAACGCTGAGCGTGTGCTTGGTTGCGCACTAAGCCAGGCATCAGCGTGGCAGAGAACTCCGGGTGCCGTCCGCTGGCATAATCCAGCGGCAGCGAGGTGATATCGAGGCGACCACGAGCGATAGCGCCCCACTGTTCACGCGCTTTAAACAGCGATTGACCCGGGTAGACCTCTATCGTCAGGCCAACATCTGCCTCGGCGACATGGCGGGCCATCATTTGCACCATTTCGTCTCGGACATCCCCTTGCCCTCCGGGGAATTGGTGCGACGCGCGTAGCACGGTATCGGCAGAGGCATGGGAAGAAGCCGCAATGGCGAGACCAAGGGCGGCAGCAGTTGAGATCAAATAGCGTTGCATGTGGCGTCTCCAACAGTTGTTGTTGTGTGTTTGGATTGGCTATATATATCTATCAGTTGACCTGATATATATATCAATAGGCGCTACGTATGCTAATGTCAACTATATGACAGCATTAAAATGGCTAACATGAGTCGTGATCCAAGGAGGTGAAACATGACGGGCACTAAGCTTTCTAACGCTCAGCGATTAAGAGATTCTCTTGAAGATGACATCATCAATGGCCGTCGTTTACCGGGAGAGCGCCTGGATCCAGAAGCCTTAGGGCGAGAGTTTCAGGTCTCGCGTACCCCGGTGCGCGAAGCCTTTCAGCAGCTGGTCGCCAGCGGCTTGGTCACCGTTTCGCCGAAGAAGGGCACCTTCGTTGCGAAAGTGGGAATTGATCAACTGATCGAGATGTTCGAGGTGATGGCGGAGTTAGAGGGTATGTGCGGCCGCTTGGCGGCACGGCGGATTACCGAAGCCGAACTGGCCGCGTTACGCGAAGCGCATCAGCGCTGCGAAGCAGCAGCGCTGGCTGGTGACAGCGACGAGTATTACTACGAAAACGAAGGGTTTCATGACTGTATCTACACCGCTAGCCACAACGCCTTTTTGGCCAGCGAAGCGCGTCAATTGAAGCAGCGCTTAAAGCCTTACCGACGGCTACAGCTGCAGGTGCGTCAACGGGTAAATAGCTCTCTCAGCGAGCATCAAGCCATCGTCGAGGCTATTGAGCGGGGCGACTCTGTGGCTGCTCAGCAAGCACTGAGCGACCATGTATTGATTCAGGGCGAGCGCTTTAGCGATTTCGTTTCCAGCGTACGCAGGATGGAGTCGCCATTAGAGATAGAGAGAACGGGCTGAGCCTAATGTATCGTTTTTGATAAAGATGTCCGAATCGGTGGGGTAATGGTCCTTGCCGACATCGGGCGTAGCGCTGACACTCTCTCATGCTTCTATATCCCGTTAGCGGAGAGAGACTGTGACTCGCCATGTTGTCCTATTTGCTTACCCTGACTGCCAACTGTTGGATGTCAGTGGCCCTTGGCAGGTGTTTGCCAGCGCCAATGCGTTAAGCCCTCAACCGCTCTATCAGTTGACGCTGGTCTCCGATGCCGTTGGCCCAGTAGCCACCAACAGCGGCTTAGCCGTGCATGCGACGCACAGCTACCACCAGCTTAAGCATTTACTGCCCCTGGATACGCTGTTGGTGGCGGGCGGCAGTGGCGTGATGCAGCAGCGTGACATAGCCGCTGTGAAACAGGTGCTGTTTGAGGTCGCCCCTGAGGTGAGACGGTTTGGATCTATCTGCTCTGGGGCATTTTTACTAGCCGCTGCAGGGCTGCTGGATGGCTGCCGCGTCACCACCCACTGGCGCCATGCAGTTCAATTGGCCGAAGAGTATCCCGCGCTAAGCGTTGAGCCTGATGCACTGTATATCGAAAGCAACGGCCGCTACACCAGCGCCGGTGTAACGGCAGGAATTGATTTGGCGCTGTCGCTGGTAGAGGCGGACCACGGTGCTGACCTAGCCGGACGAGTGGCGCGCGAGTTAGTGGTGTTTTTGCAGCGTCCAGGTGGGCAGTCACAGTTCAGCGAGATACTGCGCCACCAGCAAGAGGCGGGGCCGCTGCGCCGCCTGCTGGATCAACTCCATGCCGACCCCAGCGTAGATCACGGGCTTGAGAGTATGGCCGACCTAATGGCGGTCTCCCCGCGTCATTTAACCCGGCTGTTCAGGCGTTATCTGAATACTACGCCGGGTACTTACCTGACCCAACTACGCCTTGAACAAGCGCGCCTGGCGCTGCTCAATGAGCGCGAGCAGCTCTCCCTTGAGCGCCTAGCGCAACGCTGGCGGCTGGGCGGCGCAG
>NZ_JABUZF010000035.1:72008-76727 GCF_014897885.1 Halomonas sp. 3D7M
TTTCAGCGCTACTACGGCGTATCGCCCTCGGTCTATCGTCAACGCTTTGCCTCTTCCCATGCTGGCGCCACACAGGAGAACCTCTCATGCCTTTAACCGTCACTCTATTATCGCTCTGTCAGGCGTTGCTGGTTACTGGCAATGTCTTGTTGATCGCCGTATCACCGCTGATAGGGGCGTCCTTGGCCCCTAGCGCGTCATGGTCGACAGCGCCTGTCGCTACCCAGTGGCTGGGGCTGATGTGCGCGACTATTCCGGCCTCACTAATCATGGCCAGACTGGGGCGAAAGCGTGGCTTTATTCTGGGCAATATAGTGGGATTCGTAGGCGCACTGGTTGCCGTCCAGGCGCTGATGGGTGAGCACTTTGGACTGTTCTTACTGGCCACCTGGCTGATTGGTATCGGCATTGGCTTTGGTCAACTGTATCGCTTTGCCGCAGTAGAGGCCGCTCCGGCATTGATGCGTGACCGGGCGATTGGTCTGGTGATGGGCGGTGGTGTGCTGGCGGCGTTTGCAGGACCGTGGTTGGCCAGAGTGAGCCGTGAGCTGGGCGAGGTGCCGTTTCTGGGCAGTTTCGTGGGTTTAGCCGTGCTCTATGCGTTGGCATTAGCGGTATTGATGCTGACACGGTTACCGCCCGCTTCTCGCACCCACTGCGAAGGCAGCGCACTGCCGCTAGGGAAGATACTTCGCCAGCCCGGATTTATTGTCGCGGTGAGCGCGGCGATGGTCGGCTACGGTGTGATGAATCTGGCGATGACCGCCACACCGCTCGCCATGGAGGGAGCTGGCCACCACTTTAACCACGTTTCAATGACCATTCAGTGGCACGTGGTAGCGATGTTCTTGCCTTCCTTCTTTACTGGCCATTTGGCCACCCGCTTCGGCGCCAAACAAGTCATTGTGGCAGGTTGCCTGCTGCTGGTAGCCAGTGCTTTGGTTGCTCAGTGGGGAATCGGTTTAGTCGGTTTCAACGTAGCGCTGATTTTGTTGGGCTTGGGCTGGAACTTTACCTTCCTACCCGCCACCGGACTGCTCACTGAGAGCTACCGCCCGGTGGATAAAGCGCGCACCCAGGCCGCCAACGAGTTTCTAGTGTTTGGCACCGCGGCGGTGACCGCCTTGTTCGCTGGGCCTTTGGTTAGCGGCTTGGGCTGGGCGATGCTTAACCTACTATTAATCCCCGTCGCGCTGGTGCCCTTGGTGGTGCTGGTGTGGCAGCACCGAATCCGGCTGGCAAGCGCTTAAAAATCTCCCGGTGCGCACTGCAGGCAAGTAAGTCCGAGTGCGCGCCATTGGGCGACTACCGCGTCACGGTCATCCAGCACCAGCCAAGGCGCAAAGCCGTCGCTACGCATTTGATTGAGTAGCGCGGCTTTCACCTCTTCATCATCTACATGGTCATCGCCTTGCGGGCGCAGGTACATCGCATCAAAGGGAATGGTGTGGCGCTCTAACCAGCGCTGGGTATGCTCACGGTGGCTATCCGGACGGCCGCTGCAAATCACGATCTGCTGGCCTTGGGCCTTCAGGATCTTAACCAGTTTGGCCACCGCGTCGATCACCGGCGCTTCAGCCATATGGGCAAAAAAAGGATCCCACTGCTTGGCGGGGCCAAGAACCCACTCGTGTACGTCGGTGGGATGGAATTCGGCAAGCGTGCCGTCAACATCAACAATCACTGCGGACATTATTAATTTCCTAAACGGTTAAATGGGCGGTAGGGCGCGTGGCCATATGCGGTTGAAGCTCTAAGGTGTGATGGATGCGTAGCCGCTGTCCCAGACGTTGACGCCATTCGCTTAAACAGTTGCCAGTCAGCGGGGTAAATAGCGGCACTACCTGAGTGGCAGCAAGCTGATCGGCAAGCGCTACTAGGTGGGAGGCGCGCAGATGCACATTCCAGCGTTGCCAGCTTATCTCGCCTGCGGCGAGTTGAACTTGGCGTTCAGGTGTTAGGTAACCGGTGTGCAGTAGCTGGTAATTGGGCCATTGGTCGGGCGTATCATTGCGGTCACTAACCAACTGCAGCGCTGGCTGCGAAGCATTCTGCCGTTCTAGCAGTGTGCTAATCGCACTGTCGAGACCTGGGCGGCGTAAGTCGCTTGGCAGTGCTAGCAGTGCGGCGAGGTTATCGCGAATAATCGGGTCAATGGCGAAAGGGAGCTGACGACGGTCGGCCTCTTCCGACAGCCACAGGGCCATTTCCAGGGCGCGCCCTGTTTCAGGCGTCGGTAATACTAACGGCTGGTCAAGCTGCAGACGAATAGCCTGCACGCAGCTTTCCTGGGGTTGGTCATAGTTGCCATAGGAAGCGTCCAGCAGCGCCGTGCGTGCAGGTGGCGGTATATCGAAAGGAAACAAGCGGGATTCAAAACAGGCATCGCCGCTGTAGAAAATGCCGCCATCCACGTCCAAGTGCAGCCAAACGCCACCCAGCGAGTGTCCTGCTTGGCCGGTGGTCACCTTGATACCTTCGACCATAAGGCTTCCGCGTGCTGGCAAAGGCTGCCAAGCGCGGTGTTTAGGCAATGTGTTGGCGACTAAGGGCGTGCAGTAGAGCGGGATAGTATCGGGCAGTTCGGCAACGCCACCGATATGGTCAATATGGTCGTGGCTAATCAGAATAGCGTCTACGCCCAAGCCATCTGCCCAGGTGATAGGCTCCCCAGGGTGCAGCGCGCCTCCTGCGTCCAGCAGCAGCCGTTTGCCGTTGGTTTCGACCACGATAGCGGCGGGGCCTTTACCCCCCAGCCCGCTTAATAGATGAATACGAGTGCTCATTGGTCAGGCTCCAGACACCAGCCTTCTAATAGCCGCAGAGCGACTTGTTGGCCCTCTTCAAGCGCGTGGTGATGGTAAGCCAGCAAGGCTTCGCCGCTGGGCAGACGCAGGTGTAACTCGTAGCGTTCACCACGAAAGGTCAGCCGCTCGACGCGCCCGGTGAGGTCATGTTCATTGGGAGCTTGGGCGTCTACGCGAATATGTTCGGGGCGAACCAGGACGGGTTGACGTGCAGCTTGGGAGCGGGAGCTGTGTGCCGCAGCCAGCCCTTGCATCAGGGCACTTTCCGTTAGCCGCTGCCCTGGCGCGCCGTTGGCAATGGCCAACTGGCTACCTTGACCGATAAAGCTGGCCACCCATTCGCTGCGCGGTTGGCGATAAAGCGTTTCGGGCGTTGCCCACTGTACTAGCTCCCCATCGCGCATTACGGCAATGCGGTCCGCCATCGCCATGGCTTCACTTTGATCGTGAGTGACGTACACCATCGTCGCGCGGGTACGGCGGTGGAAATCCACAAAGCTGTGTTCCATGGAGGCACGCAGATTACGGTCTAGATTGGCCAGCGGCTCATCCAGCAGTACAACCGCAGGGTCGGTCACTAGACAGCGGGCTAGCGCGACCCGCTGGCGCTGACCACCGCTTAGCTCCTGTGGCGAACGCTGTGCATAGGGTTCCAAGGCTACCTGAGCCAGTGCATGAGCAACTCGGCGTTGATATTCACTGCCCTGAATGCGGCGCAGTTTGAGTGGGTAACCGACGTTGTCGGCCACGTTCATATGCGGCCAGAGCGCGTATGACTGAAACACCATCGCCATGTTGCGCTGCTCTGGTGGTACATGGTGATGGCGGCTGGCTAGCAGCGTATCGTTCAGGCGTATTTCGCCGCCAGTGACATTTTCGAACCCCGCCAGCATACGTAGCATGGTGGTTTTACCGCAGCCGCTGGGGCCCAGCAGTGCCACAAATTCCCCTGGTGCAATCTCTAGCGAGAGGTCATTGACCGCGCGATGGTCGCCAAACTGTTTGGTGACCTGTTGAATTGCTAGCCCTGCCATGGCACGACTCCTTTGGGTAAACGAGGGGCGAGCAGGCTGAGCGACAGCATCAGCGTGGCGACCATCAAGACCACCAGTACCGATACCGCAGATGCCAGCACGCTCTCACCGCCCTCATCAAGGTTAAAAATCAATACGCCCAGCGTTTCGTTGCCAGCGCTCCAAAGCAGTGCCGATACCGTCAGCTCGTTCACCGCCAGCAGGAAGACCAACAGCCCCCCGGCAAATAGCGATGGTGCAATCAGTGGCAGTACGATCGTGGTTAGCCGCCGCCACGGGCCTGCCCCCGCCAGTTGTGCGGCTTCTTCCAAGGAGGGATCAAGCTGAGCCAAACTGGCGCTAACGGGTTTGAGGCATACCACTAAGAAACGCGCCAGATAGGCCACAAAGATCAGCCCGAGCGTGCCGTAGAGCGCAACGTTGATCAGCGGCAGAGGGCGTACGAACAGCAAAATGCAGGCGATCGCCAGCACCACACCAGGTAGTGCGTAGGGCAGTTCAATAGCGCTGAGCGTCAACTGCTGGAGACGGGGCGGGAGTCGCTGCAGGCGATATGCTAGCGGCAGGCTGCACAGCATAAGCACCAGCGCGGCACCGCCTGCTAGCCATAGGCTGTTGCGTACAGCGCGCCAGGTGGCGCCTTGGCGGCCAATCACTTCGTGATAAGCGTTTAACGTCACGCTATCGAAGCTGAGGGGAACGCCCATGGCGGGCACCAATGAGCTGACCACCAGCGCCGCGAGTGGTGCGACGAGAATCACCAATAAAACGCCGACGAGTACGGTCGTCACCGCTGGCCGAAAGCGGCCCAGGGTAAAGTCATGAGAGCGACCGCTATGGCCGCCTAAGCCAAAGCGGCTGCGATTCAGCCAGTATTG
>NZ_JABUZF010000035.1:76763-82023 GCF_014897885.1 Halomonas sp. 3D7M
CGCCTGCCAGTGCCAGCACACCAATCAATAACGATAGCGCTGCCATTTCTGCCAGCACGCCAGTACCAAAGCTAGCCATACGCTGGTAGATCAGTGTCGGTAACACGTAGTAGCCCGCAGGAATCCCCAGCATGGCAGGAATGCCGAAGTTGCCCAGGCTAGAAATAAACGCCATCGCCGCTCCGGCAATTAAACCGTGCCGAGTGACTGGCAAAATAATCTGCCCCCAGACTTGGGTCTGGCGCGCGCCGCTGATGCGGGCTGCTTCGATAAGCTCGCGGGGGAGTGAGATCAGTGAGGTGCGCAGCGCTAAAAAGACCAGCGGTGCGCTTTGAATTCCCAGCAACAGCGCAATGCCTTCCGCTGAGTAGAGCGGCTGAGGGCTGCCCAGTGGCGGTGCCATACCAATGCTTTTCAGCAACGGGCTGGCGGGGCCGAACAGCTGTAGCCAGCTCAGCGCCGTCACTTGGGGAGGAATCATCATCGGCAGCATAAAGCAGAACACAAGCCACGCTTTGCCACGGATGTCGGTCAGCGTAATCACGAAGGCGAATAGGCTACCCAGCACCAGCGCAATCAACATGCCAAGGCCCGAGGTATACACACTGTGCCACAGCGCTCGCCAAGTACTCGCTGCGTTAAGCACCTTCCATAGCGGTGATTCGCTGCCCTGGCCAAGGTCACTAAGTGCCTCAGCCAGTAGCCGCAGGCTAGGCGCTAGGCTTAATAGCACCACCGTGAGTGTGATTAGGCTGAGCAGCCAGCGGTGCTGGCTGCCAACGTTAAGCGACGGTGTCATGGTTAGCCGCCAAACAGGTCGCTAAAGCGCTGCTTCAACGTCTCTTCCTGCTCCAGTGCTTGCTCAATATTGATCGGCATTAGCTGGATAGCATCACGAGCGGGAAAGCCTTCAGGCGGTGCAACAGCCGGGTGGGCAGGCAGGTAGCCTTGCTGGCTGACGAGTTCCTGGCCTTGTTGAGAAAGCACGAAATCGACAAATTTCTGCGCGGCGTCCGGGTTGTTGGCACCCTGCATGATTGCGACAGGCTCGGTGACCGCACTAACGCCCTCTGCAGGGAAGACAAACTCAACCGGCGAGCCCTTGGCGGCCTCGCGAATCGGCAGGAAATCCACCACGATGCCGTAGGGCTTCGTGCCTGAGGCAACGGCATTGAACACGCCGCCATTCCCGCCCTGAGCTTCTGCACGATTAGCTTGCAGCGCCTCGTAGTAGCCCATTCCAAGGTCGGGGTTGTCGCTCAGCGCTGCCATATGAATCAGCGCTGCGCCGGAATAGAGCGGGCTTGGCATTGTGACAAGGCCTTCATAGTCAGGCCCCGTCAGATCTTGCCAACGCTGCGGCTGATGCTCGGCAGCGGTGTTATACACAATCCCTGTGGTGATCAGTTTGGTGCCGTAGAAGTAGCCTTCCGGATCGTATAGCGCCTCATCATAAGCCTCCCGCTCTGGGCTGAGGTAAGCCTGCAAATGGCCCTCCTGCTTGAGTGAGGTCATGGTCATGCTGTCAGCAATTAATAGTACGTCTGGGTTGCTGACACCCGCGGAAAGCTCTGAGCGTAGGCGAGTCATCAGGCGAGTGGTGCCATCGCGTACCCACTCCACCTCAATATCAGGATAGGCGGCCTGAAAGGCATCCACGGTTTGTTGGGCATCGCTATTCGGTTGGCTGGTATAGAGCACCAATTTGTCATCAGCGAGCAGTGACGACGATAGAGCAAAGCTTGCAAGCGTAACGGCAGTGCACAGTGAGCGCTTCAACATCGTAAAACCTCCAGTAGGTGAACACTGATCACACTACTGTCATCGCCTTACAACATCGTGACACTACGCTTTCGTTTGATGGCGGTAGGCTTTCGCCTGTCAAAAAAAGGCTTTCGTTACTAAGGTGGTCGCCAACGTGAAGAAAATAATAGGATTAAACGAGCGCCGCCGTGCCGTGTTGGCACAGGTGCGCCAGCAAGGTCGCCAGCCCCTGGAATCGCTAGCTGGCCAGTTTGATGTGTCGATACAAACACTGCGTGGGGATGTTCGTGTCTTGGCTGAGCAAGGGCTGGTATTGCGTCGCCACGGAGAAGTGTTGCCATTTCCCGATCAGGAGAATATTGGCTACGATCAGCGCCAAATCGTTAATCAAGCGGGTAAGCGTCAGATTGCCCGCCAGGCCGCTTCGCTGGTTCAGCATCACCAATCGCTATTTTTAGGTACGGGCACTACGGTAGAGCAACTGGCTGACGCCTTACGCGATAAGCAAGGTCTGCAGATTATGACCAATAACCTGCACGCACTCATCAAACTGTGCACCATGGAATGCGAGCTGGTGGTAGCGGGTGGGCGGGTACGGCGGCGTGATCAAGATGTGATTGGCGGCGATGCCTGGCGCTTCTTTCAACGCTACCGGGTGGATGTCGGCATTGTCTCAGTGGGCGGCATGGACAGTGATGGCCATTTATATGACTACAATGATGACGAAGTTATGGCCCGCGAAGCGCTGCTATCCCATGCCGCCTATCGCATTCTGGTGCTGGATAAAACCAAATTCGACCTACCGCTGCGCTGTGCCGCTGGCCAGCTTGCTGACTATCATGCGGTGATTACTGATAGCCCGCTACCGGATAGGCTGCGCAGCCCGCTGGCCGCGAGAGGAGTGCGATTTTTAAGCTAACGATGAGACATCTTAAGCATCGTGATCAGTATCGGGTAACTGCTTAAAATAGACGTAGCGGTGTAAACGAATCGCTGGGCGTATCAAGAGCTGTACACTACCAAGCACAAATAACCATACGCCGACGGTCAGTATCGTGCCGCTGTAAAAAAAGCAGATGCTGCCGATAGTAAACCAAATGCCAATCATGAAGTCGTTCATTATGCTTAGTACTTCATAACGACGGTGAACGATTAGCTCGCGATGACCAATAGTAAATGTCCAATCGTTTGTTGATGGGTCTTGCTGACGCTGCATCGTGCTCTCCTTGTCGTCGGTTGCTGTGCTAATCGTGTTATGACAGTTTCGCTACGCTTGCGTATGAAGGTGTTTGACAACCATTCCCCAGTGTGACAAATAAAAACGCATTTTTCGTGAGGAATAAAATGGTGGCACACGAACAGGCCTATCAAGCGTTAGAGGTAGATACTCTGGCCCAGCGGTTGGGGAGTGTCGAGGCAGTGGCAAGCCGAGTGGGCGCCAACCCTGAGCAGTGGCAGATCCGCGAAGTAGGGGATGGCAATCTCAACTTGGTATTCATTGTATCGGGGAGTGCGGGAAGTGTGGTGGTAAAACAAGCGCTACCCTATGTGCGTATGGTCGGTGAGAGCTGGCCGCTGCCACTTTATCGCGCCCACTTTGAGTATTACGCCCTGGTACGCCAAGCCCAGCGTGCGCCGGGCATCGCCCCTGAGGTGTTCTATTTCGACAAGCCCCAAGCGCTGATTGTCATGGAGTACCTTTACCCGCACACGATTCTGCGTCGCAAACTGATCAGCGGTGAGCGGGTTGCTCAGCTTGGCGAAACCATCGGTGAATTCTGTGCGCGCATGGCGTTTCGTGGCTCGGAACTCTCCTTAAGCAGCCCCGAGAAGAAAGCCGACGTGGGGCTGTTTTCAGGCAACGTGGCGATTCCTGCGATTACCGAATCCCTAGTGTTTACCGACCCCTATTATGGCGCCGAAATGAACCGCCATACGCCAGAGCTTTCGCCGGTAGTGGATGAACTGCGCCGTAATGCGCGCTTAAAAGCTAAAGTGCAGCGGTTGTTGATGAAGTTCACTGCGAACACGGAAACCATGTTGCACGGTGATTTGCACTCTGGGTCAATTATGGCCACTGAGTCGGATGTGCGGGTGATTGATCCCGAGTTTTCCCAGTATGGCCCAATGGCCTTTGATCTAGGCATGGCCGTTGCCAACTTCCTGATGGCCTATTTCAGCCAGCCCGCCCACCGCCAAGCCGATGAGCTTGATGCCTACCAAGCGTGGATTCTTGACGTGATTGAAGCGTGCTTTACCCGCTTTGATGCCGAGTTCCGCCACCTGTGGCAAACCGAACGCACCGGTATTCTGTTCCCCCGGGCGCTGTTTGAAGCCCAGGGAAACAGTGCCGATGACGCCTGCGATGCGCTGCTTGAAGAGATTCGCCTGGATGCACTAGCTTATTGCGGCATTGAAATGCACCGTCGAGTTTTATCGTTGGCCCATAACGCTGACTTTGAAGAGATCGAAGACACCGCGCTGCGTGCCAAGCTTGAAGCACGCAATGTGCTGATGGGCCAAGCGCTAATAATGGAGCCGGAGGCCTATCGTGAGCTTACCGCACTGGCGGATTTAGCCAGGGCGTATAACCAGCAAGAGGTGTTGTAAGAGCCCAATAAAGGAGGCAGCGTTAGCGCTTCGCACGCTAACGCTGCCTCCTACCATTCACAACTTACGATTCACCATTCACAACTTACAGCTGATCCAGGCGATCAAATTTCCCGGCGATATCGCTCTCTGTCCAGTGAGGCACCCAGCCTTCCACGTTATCGAAGAAGCGCAGTGCAGTGAATTCTGGCGCTGGGCCCATATCAAACCAATGGGGTGTGTTCGCGGGTACGCTGATCAGATCGTTGCGGGTACACAGCACCTGATACACCTTGTCTTCAATATGCAGGCAGAAAAGCCCCTGGCCTTTAACGAAGAAGCGCACTTCGTCTTCGTGATGGCGGTGTTCGTTTAAGAACTTCTGGCGCATAGCGTCTTTGTCTGGGTGCGTGGGCACCATGTGCAGCACATCGACGGTTTGATAGCCGCCGATGGCCTTTACCCGGTCGATGTCGTCTTGATAAAGCGCCAAAATATCTTCCTGGGTGGCGTCGTCGGCAATCTCGCCCGGCGTTGCCCAGCGCTCAAACAACACCCCCACCTTGTTCAGCTCAGCAGTCATCTGCTCGCCGTCAGTGATGTCTAGCAGGGCATCGTTAGGGTTCTGATCAGCAAATACTTTCAGTTGCGACATTCTAGGCTCTCCTAAAGCGCAATTTCATCAAAGCGGGTAACGCACGCGTGGCTATTGCCCGCCTGGGTGCCTTCGCGAACTAACTGTAGGGTTTGCATGCCCGCCTGCTTGGCGGCGTCCAGCTCTTCGACTACGTCCGATAAGAACAGCACCGCTTCCGGCGGTAGGTCAAGCTCAGCGATAATTCGCTGATAGGCCGTGGCTTCGCGTTTATGGCCAATATGGGTGTCGAAGTAGCCGCTAAACAGGGGG
>NZ_JABUZF010000035.1:82029-94382 GCF_014897885.1 Halomonas sp. 3D7M
TAGCCGCTAAACAGGGGGGTTAAGTCGCCTTCATCGCTGTAGCCAAACAGCAGCTTCTGAGCCTGCACGGAACCTGACGAGTAGACGTACAGCGCCTTGCCTGCCTGCTGCCACTGGCGCAGCGCCGGGGCGACGTCGCTATACAGGTGGCCTTTAAAATCGCCACGCTGATAGCCATCGGCCCACACCATACCTTGCAGTGCTTTCAGCGGCGTGACTTTTTGGTCAGTCTCGATCCAATGTAGCAACTGCGCAATGACTGCTTCCAGTGTGGCATTAGCGTCGCCCATTTCGCGGCGCACGGCGCTAATTTGCTCGGCAACCGCAGGTGTGTCTGCATTCGCGCGTAGAAAGTCGGGCAGTTTGGCCTGGGCGTAGGGAAACAGCACCTTATGTACGAAGTTAATATCCGTGGTGGTGCCTTCGATATCGGTTACAACGGCGCGAACAGCTGGGTTACTCATTTAGACCACCGGCTCTCTTCAAGTACACAGGACAGTAAAAATTCAATGGCTTCCAAGTGCCGACGGCAACTGGCGATGCTATCGCCCACGGCATAAATACCGTGCCCCGCCACCAAAAAGCCCCAGGGCATCGGCCAGCCGAGGCGTACATGCTCCGCTAGCTCGTCCATATCTTGGGAATTTGGTACCACAGGTAAAAGAACCGAGGCATCATGAGTCACGTTGCCCGCTAAGGCTTTTTGCATTTCAAAGCCACTTAGCTCAATGCCGTTTGGAAAGCGCCGTGACAGCACAGTGCTGGCTAGGGTATGGGTATGCAGCACGCAGTTGATGGTCGGGTCTAGCCGATAAAGCGCAGCGTGAAGATCACTTTCTGCACTCGGCTTACCGTCGCCTGATAGTACTCGGCCATCCAGATCGCATAACAGTAGGTCATCGGCTTGAATGCGGGTTTTATCCCGGCCAGAAGCGGTGACAAGATAGCCCGCCTCGGTACGGGCGGAAAAGTTACCGCCGGTGGCGGGTGTCCAGCCTTGCTGCGCCGCCCATGAAATGGCGGCCAGCAGTTCAGTTTGTAGCGTCATCATAGGATCTGCGTCGCCTCATCTAGTAGCAGCCATTCTATATGATAAGCTTCGCGCCTGATAAGCCGCGCCGTTGTTCTGCTAGTCAAGTTCGAGTGCTCAAGGAGTCCAGCAATGCCACACCTACAGTCACGCAGTTTACGGGTCTATGCCGACCACCTTGAGTATTTGGATCAAACCCAACTGCCCCAGGCGGAACAGTGGGTGCGCTGTGACTCGCCAGAAACGTGGCAGGTAGCGGTAAAAAGCTTAGCGATTCGCGGGGCACCGCTGATTGGTTTGAGCGCCGCTTTCGTACTGGCTCAATACGCCGCGCGTCATCCGCAAAGTGATTGGCAGTTGGTAAGTGATCGCTTACGCGCCACGCGTCCCACCGCAGTGAACCTGATGTACTGCCTGGATGCCATGGAAGCCTGCTTTGAGCAAGGCGTCAACGCCCTGGCCGAGCGCGCCGCTGAACTGTTTGCAGAAGACCGCGCGCTTTGCCAGCGTATGGCCGAGCGGGGAGCCGACCTTTTGCAATCAGGCGACCGCATATTGACCCACTGCAATACCGGCGCGTTGGCCACCGCAGGTGTTGGCACCGCCATTGGCGCACTAGCAGTTGCCAAGCAGCGCGGTGTGACGCTGCATGTGTATGTGGATGAAACCCGCCCGTTGCTGCAAGGCGGCCGTTTAACCGCCTGGGAAATGGCTGACTTAGCCATTCCCTATCAATTGATTGCTGACAGCATGGCCGCGAGCTTAATGGCCGCAGGGAAAGTCGATAAAGTCATGGTTGGTGCCGACCGCATTTGCGCCAACGGTGATTTCGCCAACAAAGTAGGTACTTACATGCTGGCGGTGATCGCTCACTACCACCAGGTGCCGTTCTATGTGGTGGCTCCCTACACTACGGTTGATCCCGCTTGTGCCACTGGCGCGGGCATTCCGATTGAACAGCGTGATGCGGCAGAAATTCGTGGTGTTTCAGGCGCTTTTGGTGATGTTGTCTGGGCTCCCGAGGATGCCCCCGTGTGGAACCCTGCCTTTGATGTGACACCCGCCAAACTGGTCACCGCCTGGATTTTGGATACCGGCGTGTTTGATGCCGCCGCCATTGCCCGGGGCGAGCATTGCCGATAACGCCGCCGCGCTAACGTGGTGCCGCCAGAGATGCCCGTACGCAGTGTAGGATGGGGTAATCGATACGCCCTTCCAGTGCCTCGAAAACCACTTTCAGCCCTTGGTCTGGATAGTGCGCAAAGGTGGTGCGGATCTGCTCCAGGGTTACGGGATTCAAGTTGATGACCTCTTCCAGCGCCAGCCCGCCGCTTTGAATCACATCACTCAGGTGGCGATAAATGGTGTTGGCGGCCAGGCTGCGCTTCTCGGCGACTTCCTCAGGTGTTAATCCCTTGTGCAGCAAGGCGGCGGATTCCAAGGCACTGCTGCCCACGGACGGGGTGTCTTGATGGATTTCCTGGTGCGCAAGAATAACGGCCAGAAAATCCTCGCCGTAATCCGCCAGCTTGCGCGCACCGATACCTGAGATCGCGCCCAGTGCCTCTAGGCTTTGGGGTTTCTGTTCGACCAGTTCGGCCAGAGTGGCATCGTGGAAGATTACATAGGCAGGCACGCCCTGGGCTTCGGCAAGTGCCTTGCGGTGCTGGCGCAGGGCTTCCCACAGCGCGCCGTGGCCTTGCGCTACCGAAGCGCCCTTGCTGCTGCGCCGGGCGGCCTTGGCCTTACTTGGCTTACGCAGGGTTAGCGACTGTTCGCCACGCAGTACTGGCTTGGCGTTGGCCGTTAAGCGAATCCCGCCATGACCTTCCATATCCACGCTTAGCAAACCGCTCGCAATCAATTGGCGAAACAGCGCCTTCCATTCGTTGGCCGCAAGGTCGCCGCCAATGCCAAAGGTGCTGATCTTGTCGTGGCCAAAGCGGGTGATACGCTCGTTGCTTTTGCCCAACAACACGTCCACGAGATAGGTCACGCCGAAGCGCTGTTCGGTGCGGTAGACACACGACAGCGCTTTTTGTGCCGCCACGGTGGCCTCCCAAGTGTCGGGCGGGGTCAGGCAGTTGTCGCAGTTGCCGCAGGGCGTGTCCAGAGGGTCGCCAAAGTAGTGGAGAAGCGCCTGGCGTCGGCAACTGATGATTTCGCAAAGCCCCAGCATGGCGTCGAGTTTCTGCTGCTCGATGCGCTTTTGCTGGTCGGCGGCGCTGGAGTCCTGCTGCATCTGGCGCAGGGTGATTACATCCTGAAGCCCGTAGGCCATCCAGGCATCGGCGGGCAGGCCGTCGCGCCCGGCACGGCCAGTCTCTTGGTAGTAGGCTTCGATGCTTTTGGGCAGGTTGAGGTGGGCGACAAAGCGCACGTCCGGCTTGTCGATGCCCATGCCGAAGGCGATGGTGGCCACTACCACCACGCCATCGTCACGCAGAAAGCGGGTTTGGTGTTGCTGGCGCTGCTCGGCAGGAAGCCCCGCGTGGTAAGGCAGTGCGGTCAGCCCCTGGCGTTCCAGCCAGGCGGCGGTTTCCTCCACCTTGCGCCGGGAAAGGCAGTACACAATGCCCGCCTCACCATCGTGGTGCTCGCGAATAAAGCGCAGCAGCTGTTCCTTGGCGTTACCCTGATTCTCGGCGATATGGTAGCGAATGTTGGGCCGGTCAAAGCCGCTGTTGTAAAGCGCCGCCTCGTGGAGCTGCAGATGCTCCATGATATCGCCCCGGGTGGGCACATCGGCAGTGGCGGTCAGGGCGATGCGCGGCACCTGGGGAAAACGCTGCTGCAGGTGGGAGAGCTGGCGATATTCGGGGCGAAAGTCGTGACCCCACTGGGAGACGCAGTGGGCTTCATCAATGGCGAACAGCGCGATTCGGGTCTGTTCTAGCAGCATCTGCATACGCGCTGTGGCCAGCCGCTCGGGTGCAACATAGAGCAGATCCAACTCGCCATTTCGCAGTCGGTTCTCCACCTCGACTGCCTCGTGATAATCGAGACTGGAATTCAGGTAAGCCGCCCTGACCCCGTTCTGCTCAAGCGCCGCCACCTGATCCTGCATTAGCGCGATCAGCGGCGAGACCACAATCGCAGTGCCTTCGCGCAGCAGGGCAGGGATCTGATAGCACAGCGACTTGCCACCGCCGGTGGGCATCAGCACCAGCGCATCGCCCCCAGCAATTACATGCTCAATGATGGCCTGCTGCGGGCCGCGAAAGCTATCGTAGCCAAATACTTCCTGCAGTACCTTGAGGGCTGCTGGATGGGGGGCGCCGTGCATTAATGCTCTCCTTGTCTCGTGCTTGAGGGAGAATTGTCGCACGAAAATTCAAGGGAGTTTGTTTCGCGAATGCCGACGCTGAGAATATGTCCAGCCTCATGGTGACTCAAAGCAATCCAGCGAGGTTGCTACTCTTTATGGCGAAATGTATCGACAAATGCCGAGAAGGCAGGCGAAGACTGTCGACGGTTCGGGTAGTACAGGTGAAAGCCAGAAAAATAGGGCGACCAGTCGGTCAATACCTTTTTGAGCCGACCATTTGCAAGGTAAGGAGCGGCTAAAGCCTCTGGTACGTAAGCTAGACCGATCCCATCCAAAGCCGCATTAAGTACATGAACGATACTGTTGAAGACGAGCTGTCCCTGGCCCTTGACGGTGAACTCCTTACCTTCCTTTTCAAACTCCCAGGCATAGATTGCTCCATCGGGCCTGTGGCGAATATCCACACAGGCGTGCTGGGTCAGCTCATAAGGTGTTTGAGGTTCGGGATGTTGATTAAAATATTCCGTTGAACCCACTACCACCAAGCGCATTTCAGGGCTGAGCGGAATCGCAATCATATCTTGGCTAATCGCTTCGCCAAGGCGTATACCGGCATCAAATCGCTCTGTCACCACGTTGGTAAACCCGTAATCCACATAGAGCTCAATGGTGACGTCAGGATAATTTTCCAGAAACTCGGCCATTTTTGGCCTCAAGCAAAGCGCAATCTGATCATCGGTACACGATATGCGGATGGTTCCTGCTGGTTTGTCACGCAACTCTCCTAACGCCTCTACTTCCATTGCAATCTGATCAAAAAGAGGTGTAAGCGACTGTATCAGCCGCTCACCCGCTTCCGTTGGTGCGACATTTCTTGTAGTGCGGGCCAGTAATCGCAGCCCAAGGCGCTGCTCTAGGGATTTCATACGATGACTTAAGGCTGATGGCGTCACTCCCAGCTTGGCAGCTGCTTTGGTAAAGCTTTGGTCTCGTGCCACGGCGAGAAAAGCCTGTAGGTCATCGATTCTCGAATTTGCCATTGCTGAATTTTACTCACAGGTTCATAAACATTATCCCCACTAATCAAAATGGAAGGCTGATGTCAATATGTGTTCAGTAAAAGAAGGTTATTCGACATTCACCTTAACCATTCACTGCTTGAGGGAAGACGTTTTGAGCACACTAGCTTCTGACACCGCACCTACCAATCGCGTTACTCAGCAGGAAAATAAATCGCAGCCTGCTTATTGGAGCGGTGTTTTTGCGATGACGCTCTGTGTCTTTGCGTTGATCGCCTCGGAATTTATGCCGGTTAGTTTGCTAACTCCCATTGCTAACGACCTACGCGTCACGGAAGGGCTGGCAGGCTACGGCATTGCTATCTCGGGAGCCTTTGCGGTCTTAACCAGCCTATCGATTTCAAAACTCGCAGGCGGAATCGACCGAAAAAACTTGCTGCTTATTTTAACGGCACTGATGAGTGTCTCTGGGCTAATCGTTGGGTTGGCGACTAACTACACGATGTACATGGTGGGGCGGGCACTGATTGGTGTTGTTGTGGGTGGCTTCTGGTCGATGTCTGCGGCAGTCGCCATGCGATTAGTGCCTGCTGATAGTGTTCCCAAAGCATTGGCGATTTTTAACGGGGGCAATGCGCTCGCGGTGGTGGTCGCTGCTCCGTTAGGCAGCTATTTGGGCGGAATGATTGGTTGGCGTGGGACGTTCTTTTTCCTAGTGCCAGTGGCGTTTGTTGCCATGGTTTGGCAATGGATCAGTTTGCCCTCCATGAAAGCGACTCCACAGGCGAACGGTGCTGGCAACGTATTCACGCTGTTGAAGGATCCCCTAGTGTTTTTAGGGATGATGGCGGTGGGCATTTTCTTTATGGGGCAGTTCGCACTGTTCACTTATGTTCGTCCCTTTCTTGAAACCGTCACCGGTGTTGATGTGCCGATGCTTTCGCTGATCCTGTTGGTACTGGGGATTGCCGGGTTGGTCGGTACCATGCTGATCGGTGGATTTATTAAAAAAGGGTTGTACCGGATATTGGTTGTTATTCCGCTGTTAATGGCGGCCACCGCGTTGGCGTTAGTCGCCTTCGGTAGCTCGGTCGCCGTGGCCTTTGTTCTGCTGGGATTCTGGGGATTAGTGTCTACGGCAGCGCCCGTGGGTTGGTGGGCATGGCTCGCTAAATCCGTGCCAGAAAATGCCGAAGTCGGCGGTGGGTTGATGGTAGCGGTAATTCAGTTATCCATCGCGCTGGGATCAACCGTAGGCGGTCTACTGTTCGATTCGGCAGGCTACCGGAGCACCTTTGTGGCAAGTTCTGCCGTGTTGTTGTTCGCGGCTTTCCTCGCCTTTATGACCTCAAGATCGCAAGTCCGGTAAGCGGTATGAGCCGGACGTCACGCCAGGAGAAACCCATGACCACGAGCCTTAGAGCCAATCAAAGCAGTTGCCGTCACCCGGCCATCAAAAATCGCCGAGTGCATGGCCTGCGGACTTATTGGGGACTCGCCCTGTTTGCGTTTGCGCTTGGTGGAGGCAACGCGGCTCATTCCGCGACGTCAGAACCGTCCACTGCCGCCGCAACAGCCACTGTACAACCGGAGGAATCTCGCATGTGGATGACCGTCGGCGAACGCCGTTTCTCCATCACGCTGGCCGGCACTGAAGCAGCTCATGCGTTTGCTGCGCTGCTGCCGATCTCGATGGATATGGGCGACCTACATGGCAACGAGAAATACGCAGATCTGCCTCAAGCACTGCCGACGAACGCAAGCCGCCCCGGCACGATCCACAACGGCGATCTCATGTTATATGGAACGAAGACGCTGGTTGTCTTCTATTTGACGTTCGATTCGACTTACTCCTACACGCATCTTGGTCGCGTAGATGACACTGACGGCCTGATCCAGGCTCTAGGAAGAGATAGTGTGCGAATCGATTTTTCCATGAACTAGATTGCGAATCCATGAAGACCACGATCTTGATTAAGCCTTCCGCTCTAGTGCCTCACTGGCCGATAGGTTCGCACCTCGCACTCACCAGGAACTGAGACACTCGGCCCATAGATGCATCGTGGTGTCCGCAGTGATATCCAGGGTGTTGACCTGGCTTCCTCAGCCTCCAACCAGTAATGGAGAAACCCATGAACGAATCTACCCCGAAATCATTAGATAGTAACCAGTTCATTACATCGCGCAGGGGCTTCATAGAAGGATCCTTGCTGGCCGGTACAGCAGTATTTTTTGGCGCACAGTCCGCCTTGGCTGCCACAGGCGAGGAGCCCCTATTGATGACGCAAGAATGGGACAAGACTTTTCCGCAAAGCAATCAGGTTGATCATGAGAAGGTAACGTTCAAGAATCGTTATGGCATTACCCTGGTTGCTGACCTATACCTACCGAAAAGTCGTATTAATGAACAATTGGCGGCTATTGTTATCGGTGGCCCGTTCGGCGCAGTGAAAGAGCAGTCCTCCGGTCTATATGCGCAAACATTGGCTGAGCGCGGTTTCGTTACGCTGGCTTTCGATCCATCTTATACCGGCGAAAGTGGCGGAGAGCCACGCAACATTGCCTCGCCTGACATCAATACTGAAGACTTTAGTGCCGCAGTAGACTTTATTGGTTTGCAGCCCTACGTTGATCAAGAATGTATTGGGGTCATAGGTATTTGCGGTTGGGGGGGGATGGCATTGAATGCTGTCGCTGTGGATAAGCGTGTTAAGGCTGTCGCGGCTAGCACTATGTATGACATGACGCGGGTCATGTCTAGGGGCTACAACGACAGCATGACTTCCGAGGAGCGGGCGCAAACACTGGAGCAGTTGAGTCGGCAGCGTTGGTTAGATGCGGAAAACGGGAGGCCCGCTTATCAACCGCCTTACAATGAATTACAGGGTGGTGAGGCTCAATTTCTTGTCGACTACCATGACTACTACATGACACCGCGTGGGTACCACGTACGTGCAGTTAACTCGGGCAATGCCTGGACGCAGACCACACCGCTGTCGTTCATGAACATGCCGCTGCTGACCTATATTCATGAAATTTCGCCTCGCCCCCTTCTGTTGATTCATGGCGAAAACGCGCACTCGCGCTACTTCAGTGAAACCGCCTATGCAGCTGCCGCGGCGCCCAAGGAGCTTCTGATCATTGAGGATGCAAGCCATACTGATCTGTATGATCAAATGGATAAGATACCGTTTGATCGGCTGGCAGAGTTCTTTGACGAACATCTGAAGTAAACGCCACGTCGAGGCAGCTTGCGTTCTCATTGAGAATTTTCGTTCCAGTAGTGAGGGGCTGCGCCCGGATGGCGATATTCCTTCGGTGGAGACAGTGGCTATGGTCCTCACTTTGCCGAGGCTGGCTAGCGCTTTGATGGGGTTGACTTAGTCGGTCAGTACGACCCACGCTGGGCCTACATCCATTTGACGCCCATAATAGGTGAGCCCATCTTGCTTGATGATAGTGAACAGCGATTTAGCGTGTGGTGGGAGTGAGCTAAAAGCAAAGCGTTGTTAATCATCACTAGAGTGTCATTAGGTCTTCGATTAGCGAATTCCTGCCCGTAAAAACGACTGGACAAACTGACGCTGAAAGAGCAGGAAAGCGACTAGCAGCGGGGCGATGCTTAACAGCGTCGCAGCGCTAACGGTCGCCCAGTTAACCCCAGTTTCGGGCGCGGAAAATACCCCTAACCCTACCGTTAGCGGGCGGCTCTCTACCGAGTTGGTCACCACTAATGGCCAGATAAAGTTATTCCAGTGGTGGCTAATCGAGACCAGCCCGTAAGCAAGGTAAGTGGGCTTGGCTAGCGGTACGTACACCTTCCACAAAATTTCCAGCCAGTTGCAGCCTTCGATGCGGGCGGCGTCTTCCAGCTCCCTTGGAATGGTTTTAAAGGTTTGGCGGAGCAGAAATATACCCAGGGCGCTGGCTACGTAAGGTAAGCCAATTCCGGTGATGGTGTTGATTAGCCCCAGCTCACTGGCGATGCGGTAGTTCTCGACAATTAACACTTCTGGGAATACAAAGAGCTGAATTAGCACCAGCATAAACAGAACGTTCTTGCCGGGAATCGGAAAGCGCGCAAAGGCAAACGCCGCCAGGGTACAGACTACAAACTGACCAATCACCACCCCTGTCACCAGTGCAAAGGTGTTCAGGTAGTAGCGCGCAAAAGGCGCTTGAGACCAGGCGTTAGTGAAGTTCTCCAGCGTCAGCGGGGCGAAGAGCGCAAAGTTGACCATAAACTCGCTGGGGTGGAAAGCGGCCCAAAAGGCATACAGCAGCGGAAAAATCCAAATAATCGCCAGTAGCCACGCGGCCACGGTTTCCAGCGCTGGAATTGAGAAGAATCGGGAGCGGGGCGCATAGGCAGTGGTCGTATTCATTGATAGTGCGTCCTGCGATCTAAAATCGTGAACTTAAGCGTGGCCACTACCGCGAGCACCAGCAGAATCACCACCGTAATGGTGGCTGCCGTGGTGCGATCAAAGAACGAGAACGCATTCTCGTAAACGTAGTAGAGCAGCAGGTTGGTGGCGTTATTGGGCCCGCCCTTGGTCAAGATAAATAGGTGATCCACGACCCGCACCGAGTTAATCAGCGCATTGATGAGCACAAACAGCGTGGTGGGCATGAGTAGCGGAAATGTCACCCGCCAGAAAAAGCTCCAGCGGCTAGTGCCCTCTAAATCAGCGGCCTCTTTTAACTCGGGTGGCATGCTCTGTAGCGCCGCCAAGTAGAAGATCATAAAAAAGCCGGCTTCTTTCCACACCGACATCACGATCACCGAGCTTAAAGCAAGGCTTGGATCGCCCAGCCAGTTCACTCCGGATAAGCCCAGCATACCGAGCAATTTATTGAATAGGCCGATCTGCGGCGCGTAGAAAAACATCCAGATATTGGCTGCGGCGATCATGGGGAGAATCGTCGGCGTAAAGTAGGCCATACGCACAAAGCCCCGCCCGCGAAGCTTGCCATTGACGAATAGCGCCATACCCAAAGCCAGCGCGATAGACGTAGGAATCGTACCGATGGCGTAGATTAAGTTGTTACGCGCTACTTTCCAAAACGTCGGGTCATCGAACAACACCTGATAATTTTCAAGGCCGACGAATTCAGTGGGTGCACCGCGAAAGCCGGGTAAAAACAGGCTGTTAATGACCGTTGTTACGGTCGGTAAATAAGCAAACGTCGTTAGCAGTAGCGCAGCTGGCAGTAGCAGAAGCGCGCCGTAGAGCTGCATTTTGCGGTGGTTGGTGAATGACATAGTGACGTACCGCACGTTGAAAAAGCCGGGGCGCGCCCCGGCGAATAGTAAAATGGCTAACGATTAGCGGGCGTAGCGGCGTAACACGCTATCGGCCTCTTGCTGCGCTTGGCTAAGCGCTTCTTGCGCTGTCATTTGGCCGGTCAGCGCTGCTTGCACGGCGTTATCCAGTGCGCGGCGAATGCGGCCACCCTGATAAGTGGAAAGCTCTGCCGTGCCATGCTCAAGCTGGTTGCGGGCAACCGCGGCAGGTGGGAACTCTTCCACATAGCCTTGCAGCGCGTCGGTTTCGTAGGCAGCGGGGCTAACGCCCATATAGCCGGTTTCAATCGACCAAGCAGCGGCGCGCTCGGGAGCGGTCATCCAGCGAATAAAGGTCATCGCTGCGCGCTGCTCTTCTTCTGTCGTATCTTCAAAAATGTAGAAGTTACCGCCACCGGTGGGGCTGCCACGCTGGGTTTTCATCGGCAGCATAGCGACGCCAAAATCAAAATTGGCTTCGCTGCGTACCGCGGTCAGGTTGCCCGTGGTGTGCCACATCATTGCCGTGGACTCTTCAAGGAAGTTCTGGCGCAGGGTGCCCCACTCAATGGTGCCGTCAGGCATGGCATTGTGCTCGGTGGCTAACGATACCCAGTACTCCAGCGCTTCAACCGCTGCGGGGTCGTCGAAGTAGACCTCGGTGCCATCTTCGCTCATTAGCCGGTGGCCGTTCTGAAAAGCAAAGGCCTGGAACATCCAATAGGGGTAGCCAGTCGATGGCACCATCACGCCCCACTGCTCGCCGTTGGAGGCTTCGCGCACGGTAGCGGCCATCTCGGCCATCTCTTGCCAGTTTTCTGGGGGCGTTTCGGGGTCTAGGCCAGCGGCTTCAAAAGCGTCTTTGTTCCAGAACAGTACGATGGTGGAGCGCTGGAAGGGGATGCCGTAGGTTTTGCCATCCAGTTGGCCATTTTCCATCAGCCCTGGGTAGAAGCCATCGAGCCATTCGCGCTCTTCATCGGTTTCGACCAAGTCATCAAAGGCGACGATGGCGTTCTGCTCAATCAGCTCGTAAAGATCGATGGAGAACATGACCGACAGCTGCGGCGTTTCGCCCGCTTCCATCGCCGACATGGCGCGCACGCGGGTGTCGTCGTAGTTACCGGCGTAGATCGCTTCCACATTGATATCGGGGTATTCGCTTTCAAACTCTTCCACCAGAGTATCAACGACGTCGGTGAGTGCACCGCCCACTGCGACCGGGTAGTACATGGTCAGATCGACGCTATCCGCGCTTACCTGGGCGGCGCTTAACAAGCCCGCTGCCAGGGCGGTCATTGCAAAAGGGGTACGCAAACGCATAAGAGACTCCGCAAGTGTCAATACTGCTGTCAGTGTTGGAAAGAGCCCACCGCCGGTGGGCGAGGAACGCTTCGAGATGAGCTGGGTAAGGGGAGCGTCGTTAGGTCATCCCGCCGCAGGCCTTCAGCATCGAAAAGGTGTGTATTCTGTGACGTCCAGTAGAGGCTGCATGGCTGACCTGTCAGTGCCTGCTTGCCGCTAAGCCGCACGCGTAGGGTGTGCGCCCCCACTGCCACATAAGCAATGGTGTCCGCTCCCAGATACTCTTCACTTAATACGTTAGCGGGCACGCCGGAACCTGGTGCGATGCGCAGTTCGATATCTTCCGGGCGGATGCCCAAATGTCCGCCAGCGGCGTCCAAGGGGGCTACGGGGGTACTTGGTTCGCCTTCGATAACGGCACCATCTTTGCCGGCTACTAGTGGC
>NZ_JABUZF010000035.1:94423-100780 GCF_014897885.1 Halomonas sp. 3D7M
GGCCTGCCAATAAAACTGGCGGCAAAAGCGCTAGCGGGGCGGTTATAAAGCTCGTCGGGGGTGCCGTCCTGGACGATTTTGCCGTGCTGCATCAGAATCACACGATCGCCCATGCTCATCGCTTCCACTTGGTCGTGGGTGACGTAAATCACCGTCATAGTCAGGCGACTTTGTAGTGCTTTGATTTCCCTACGCATGTCGCTGCGCAGCCGAGCGTCCAGGTTGGATAGCGGTTCATCCATCAGGCAGATCGGGTGTTCGGAAATAATCGAGCGCGCCAAGGCAACCCGTTGGCGTTGGCCGCCGGAAAGTTGCGCAGGTTTGCGGTCTAGGTAATCGGTTAAATCAACCAGTTCGGCGACCTTAGCCAGTCGCTGGCGCTGCTCATCTTTGGGTACCTTGCGGCTGCGCAGGCCAAAAACGATGTTGTCGGCAACGCTCAAATGCGGAAACAGCGCGTAGGACTGAAACACCATGCTCAGCCCACGGTCGCCGGGCGGCAGGCGGGTAACGTCGCGCTCGCCGATATGAATACGCCCGTCGCTGGCCTCTTCCAGGCCCGCGATCATGCGCAGCGTGGTGGATTTACCACAGCCTGAAGGGCCGAGCAGAATGACAAATTGCCCAGGCGTGACGTCGAAAGAGATGTCATCGACGGCAGTAGTCGCGTCCCAACGTTTAGTGACGCGTTCCAAGCGAATACGCGATTGGTTTGACATAGCACACACATCACCGGCTGTTGGTTGTTATTGGTTCAGCTTGTGTTGAAGGTGTTGCCGTTGTATGACACTTACATGGATGGTTGATGACAGCCGTTGTGTCAAGCGGAAAATTCACTTGGTGACTTTGATGCCGTAACGCTGAAGCCTGCGCACCACGCTGGATTGGCTAATCCCCAGCCGTTCAGCGATGGCGTACGTGCTGGGAAGCGTTTTGCTCAACGCTTCCAGTGTCTCGCGCTCTAGTCTGGCGAGGTACTGCTTTAGGGTTTCTTCGGGGGCTAAGGCGGCTATTGGCGAAGAGATTGACGTTTGCGGCAGATTAGCAGGGGGCTGCTGCGTAGGAAGGCTAGGTGCTTCAATTTGATCCGTTGGGCTGGATAGCCAAGCTCTTTCCAACCAGTTTTCAAGCTCGCGGACGTTACCTGGCCAGTCGCTTCCCATTAACGTTGACCATACTGGATTGCCCAGGATTTTTTGCCGCCCATAGCGTTGGTTAAGGCGCTTCAAACAGGCTTCCACGAGATCAGGAATATCTTCTCGGCGGTCGCGCAAAGGGGGAAGTGTGACCGGTATGACGTTGAGACGGTAGTAAAGATCCAGGCGAAATAGGCCCGCTTCTACTTGTTTAGCTAGATTCTGATTTGTGGCGACAACTAAGCGAAAGTCCACTTTGCGCGGTCGTGTATCGCCTAACCGGGTAAGGCTTCCGTCCTGGATAACTTTTAATAGTTTGGTTTGCATTAATAAGGGAAGCTCACCGATTTCATCGAGAAACAGCGTGCCACCTTCCGCTTGCTCTAGTAAGCCTGCTTTTCCTTGGCGAGCCGCGCCGCTGAACGCGCCGGGCTGATAGCCAAACATCTCAGACTCAAATAAGTTTTCGGGAATGGCCGCACAGTTAACCTCAATAAAGGGATGGTTATGGCGTTGGCTCCAACGGTGCAACTGTTTGGCAAACGCGGTTTTTCCCACGCCCGACTCTCCCAGCATCAATACATTAGCGTCCGAGGGGGCGACCCGTTTGAGAAGCAAGGCGACTTCACGCATAACGTGGCTTCGCGCCTGCAAGTTATCCAGCGCGTCGTCCAGCGCTTGTTCCTCGGCACCGTGGGCTGCTTGGCTACGTTTTAAGTGCTCACTAAAGCGTTTCTGGAGTAGCGCATATTCGTCTTGTAGGAGCTGTAAGTCGGTTAAGTCTCTGGAGCGGCTGATAACACGCTCTAACTTCCCATTCACAAAGACAGGGTAGGCTTGAGCTATCACACGGCGCCCGGTGCCTGTTACCTGCATAAGTTGGGCCGGCTGGTGGGTGCGCATCACTTCTAAGGTGATGGATGGCTTCAAAATGCCTGCTTGCTGAAGCTGGTAAACGCTACTACCTAGCAATTCTTCCCGGGGCGCGCCATAAACAGCCTCAGCGCCGGGGCTGATATCAAGCACTCGACCCTCTCCGCTGACGATGAAGAAGTGATCGTTGGCGGTTTCTACAATGGTTTTTAGCACGCACTTATCGATTTCACTCACAGCGATTGTCTCTTGAGTAACCTGTAATTCATTTTTGCATCAATGATGCATAGATGACTTAAGTGTACGTGATTTTGATTCATTACTGCATCAATAATGGCTGAAAGCCCTATTATTAGGGCGTTTAGAGACTTGGCATGTTCTGTGCAATGTAGTTGTTATTCCGAGCTACAACATGAACAACGCCAAGGAGATCTGTATGTCTGATTTTAACCAGCCGCTTGGGGGCAATAGTATGCCGCGCTTTGGTGGGCCAGCCACTATGATGCGTTTACCCACTCAGGAAAGTGCTGCTGGCTTAGATGCTGCTTTTATCGGTATTCCAATGGATATTGGTACGTCTAACCGGCCTGGTACGCGTCTTGGCCCACGCCAGATTCGTGATGAATCTCGCATGCTGCGACCCTATAACATGGCGACCCGCGCCGCCCCGTTTGAAAGTTTACAAGTGGCCGATATCGGTGACGTGCCCATCAACACGTTTCACCTGCCCAAAAGCGTCGACATCATCACGGCCTTTTATGATGACGTGCTTAAACACAACTGCATTCCGCTAACGTTGGGTGGCGAACACACCCTGACACTGCCCATTTTACGTGCCATTGCCAAAAAGCATGGGCCAGTGGGGCTGATCCATATCGATGCCCATGCCGATGTGAACGAGCACATGTTCGGTGAGCCAATTGCTCATGGCACGCCGTTTCGCCGTGCTCAGGAAGAAGGCCTGTTAGCCCACGGCAAAGTGGTGCAAATTGGCCTTCGTGGTACCGGTTACGCAGCCGAAGATTTTGATTGGTGCCGAAGCCAGGGTTTCCGCGTTGTTCCCGCTGAAGAGTGCTGGCATCGCTCGCTTGCTCCCTTGATGGAAGAAGTGCGCGAGCAGATGGGCGATGTGCCTGTCTATATCAGCTTCGATATCGATGGCTTGGATCCTTCCGTTGCGCCAGGAACGGGAACGGTAGAGATGGGCGGACTGACCTCAGCGCAAGGGCTGGAAATTGTGCGCGGTGCGGCAGGCTTGAACATCGTCGGCTGTGATCTAGTGGAAGTGTCGCCTCCTTATGACCCCAGCGGTAATACCGCATTGATGGGCGCCACACTGCTGTACGAAATGCTCTGCGTGCTGCCGGGCGTGAAACACAGTGATTAAGCTGTCCTGAAATAGCTCATAAATAAAAAGCGCTTACCTGACAAAGCGCTAATGGTCAGAGAAATGGCAGGCTGCTTATTGCCTGCCAGGAAGCCACCAGCCCACCTCCAATAATCACTTCCAATAGGTGAACCGTATGTCTTTCTCTCAAGTAAAATTGGATGACGCCGAGCCGTCGGCTCCAATTCAGCGTGCTCATTTGCTGAAGTTTTTGATTCCCTCCTTAATTGGCGTCCTCTTGTTTTTGGTGCCTTTTCAAGTGGGAGGAACGATTAATATTGGCATGGGCCTAATGGCCGATGGGTTGCAGTCGCTGCTTGGCTCTGCACTACCTGCCATTGCCATGCTAGTCCTATGTCTGTCCGTAGTGATAACGCTTTACGTTAAAGTGGCAAAGCCTAACTGGGCGCAACGTGGTCACTTTCAAGAGATGTTTGACGTAGACACTATTTGGGTAGTGATGCGCATCTTAGGTGGCATCTTTGTCGTCATGACCTTTTTTCAAGTCGGCCCAGAATTTGTGACGGCACCGTTTACTGGCGGCGTAATGCTCAATGATTTGGCGCCGGTGCTACTGACGTTCTTCTTCTTTGCGGCGATTCTGCTCCCGTTTTTGGTCGAATTTGGCTTTATGGAATTTATCGGCACCATGGTGCGTAAGCCGTTTCGGGTGATTTTCAATCTTCCTGGGCGCAGTGCTATCGATGCAACGGCTTCTTGGATGGGGTCAGGCACCGTGGGGGTATTGATCACCGCCCAACAGTATGAGCAGGGTTATTACAATGCTCGTGAGGCATCGGTCATTGCGACTAACTTTTCAGTGGCTTCCATCGCGTTTAGTTTACTGGTTACTAACTTTGTTGATATCAATCATCTCTTCGTACAGTTCTACTTTACGGTAGTCGTGTCAGGGCTGATTGCTGCCATCATCGTGGCGCGGATTCCCCCTCTATCGCTCAAATCTAACGACTACTACGAGCCTGTTGGCTGCCAGTTAAGCGAGAAGCGCACCGAAAATGTAGGGTTGTTTCGTTACAGCTTGCTCCAGGCAACTCGCCGGGCAGCGGATGCGCCAGGGCCAAAAGAGTTGGTGCGTTTAGCACTACTCAACGTGATTGATATCTTTTTGACACTGCTGCCTTTGGTATTTGCCATCGGCACCGTCGCGCTGATTTTAGCCGAGTTTACTCCACTGTTTACCTGGCTCTCTTACCCCATGGTGCCGGTGCTTGAGTTGCTGCGTATCCCTGAAGCACAAGCGGCTGCTCCAGCGACGTTGGTCGGGTTTGCCGATATGTTCTTACCAGCAGTGCTGGCGACGAATATTGAAAGCGAGCTGACCCGTTTTGTGATCGCTTGCTTGTCCATGACACAGCTGGTGTATATGTCGGAAATTGGCGCGTTACTACTTAAATCAAAAATCCCTATTAAGCTCTGGGAGCTAGCCGCCGTTTTCTTACTGCGCACGGCCATTACGCTGCCCATCATCGCCTTTATGGCCCATACATTTTTCTTCTGAGAGGGCCTGTCATGAACGCTGACGCAATGCGCAATCACTCAACCATGACCTGTGCCGAGCTGTTGATCCACCTGCTACGTGAAACCTATGGCGTTCGTACTCTGTTCGGTATTCCGGGCGTGCATACGGTGGAGCTGTACCGAGGGCTTGAAGGTAGCGATGTGCGCCACGTAACCCCGCGCCATGAGCAGGGCGCAGGGTTTATGGCCGACGGCTATGCCCGCGCCAGCGGTCAGCCTGGGGTATGTCTGATTATCACTGGCCCGGGAATGACCAATATTGCTACTGCGATGGGCCAAGCCTTAGCAGACTCTATCCCCATGCTGGTGATCTCCAGTGTTAACCGCCGGGATACGCTGGGGCTAGGCCAAGGTCGGCTGCACGAGCTGCCCAGCCAGCAGCAGATGATCAGTGGCGTGGCGCGGTTTAGCCACACGCTATTGGATGCCAATACGCTACCTGACGTGCTGGCCCGCGCCTTTGCGATCTTCAATGGTGCGCGCCCAGGCCCGGTGCATATTGAAATTCCGATTGATCTGTTCAATGCGCCGGTGAAGGTACCGGACAGTTGGCAAGCGCCAACGCTTTACCGAGCAGCGCCTGACCCAGAAGGGCTTGCCGAAGCTGCCCGTTTGTTAAAGGCCGCGAAACAACCCTTGCTGCTGCTAGGTGGTGGTTGTGTGGCAGCGCCAGAGGCAGCCCGGGCATTGGTAGAGAGGCTTGATGCCCCTGCGGTGACGACTATCAATGCCAAAGGGCTGCTGGGTCGCGACCATCCGCTGGATTTGGGCGCGAATGCCGCGCTGCCTGCGGTGCGCGAACTAGCGGCCAACGCCGATGTGATTTTGGCGGTGGGTACCGAGCTTGGCGAGACCGACTACGATGTCGTGTTTGATGGTGGCTTTCACCTCCATGGAAAACTGATTCGAATTGACCTCGACCCTGAACAACTGGTGCGTAATCAGCATACAACGCTTGGTTTAGTGGGCGATGCCGGACGTAGCCTAGCGCTTCTACTCGCTCATTTCCCCGAACCTTTGCAGCGCCACGGTGTTGAACGCGGTATTGAACGAACAGCCACTACGTTGAGTGCACTTAACCTGGTTAATGATCCGGCTTTTAGCGACTTCGTGCCGCTTTATAAGACCCTGGCTGACCATCTGCCGGAGGCGATTTTGGTGGGTGACTCCACTGCACCGGTGTATGCGGGCAACCACCTAGTCAGCCAGCCAGCGCCAAGGCGTTATTTCAATGCCTCTACCGGCTACGGCACCTTGGGTTATGGGCTGCCAGCAGCGCTAGGTGCGCAGTTAGCTCGCGCTGATCTACCTGTGGTGGCGCTTGTCGGTGATGGCGGGGTGATGTTCACCCTTGCTGAGCTTGCTACCGCGGTGGAGGAACGCCTGCCGGTGGTAATTGTGCTGTGGCACAACGCAGGCTAC